>NZ_JAZHYN010000004.1:0-107825 GCF_036576025.1 Methylocystis borbori
CGCGACGTTCTCTCGCCAATCGACGGCGGCGCGATCGGCCGCGTCGTCGAGGCGGACGCCGACGCCGCGCGCGCGGCGATGACGGCGGCGGCGCGTGGCTTTCCCCAATGGGCGGCGACGCCCGTCGAGGAACGCGCCCAAATCATCGAACGCGCCGCCGATCTCCTCGAAACGCGGCGCGGCGTGCTCATCGCGCTGCTGCAGAGCGAAGCCGGCAAGACGCTCGACGATGCGCTCGCCGAAGTGCGCGAAGCGGCGGACCTCTGCCGCTATTACGCGAATGAAGCACGGCGCATTTGCGCGCCGGCCGCGCTGCCGGGGCCGACGGGCGAATCCAACATCCTGCGCCGCTCCGGGCGCGGCGTCTTCGTCTGCATCTCGCCGTGGAATTTTCCGCTGGCGATTTTCATCGGCCAGGTCGCGGCGGCGCTTGTGACCGGCAACGCCGTCGTCGCCAAGCCCGCCGAGCAGACGCCGCTCGTTGCAGCCTTGGCGATCGGGCTTCTGCGCGAGGCGGGCGCGCCCAACGACGCGCTGCAACTCGCCCCCGGCGATGGCGCGGTCGGCACGGCGCTCGTCGCCGACGCGCGAACGGCCGGCGTCGTCTTCACGGGCTCGGTCGAGGTCGCGCAGCGCATCAATCGCGCGCTCGCCGAACGCGACGGCCCGATCGCGCCGCTCATCGCCGAGACCGGCGGGATCAACGCCATGATCGTCGATTCGACGGCGCTGATCGAACAGGTGGTCGACGATGTTCTGACGTCGGCTTTTCGCTCGGCGGGGCAGCGATGCTCGGCCTTGCGGCTTCTATGCTTGCAGGAAGAGATCGCGCCCGCCTGCATCGAAGCGCTGATCGGCGCGACGCGCGAATTGCGCGTCGGCGATCCGCGCGACATTGGCGCGCATGTCGGCCCCGTGATCGACGCCGAAGCCAAGGCGAAGCTCGACGCCTATATCGCAGGGCAGGCGGCGGCTGGCCGGCTTCTCTATGCCAGCGACGCGCCGGCGATGGGAACATTCGTCGCGCCGCATATTCTGCGGCTCGACCATGTCGCCGATCTGCGCGAGGAGATTTTCGGCCCCGTTCTCCATGTCGCGACCTGGCGGGCAGGCGGTTTCGCGCGTCTGCTCGCCGACATCGCGGCCTCTGGCTATGGCCTCACCGTCGGGTTGCATACGCGCATCGAACGGCGCGTTCGCGATGTTTCCGAGGCGGCGCCGGCAGGCAATATTTACGTCAATCGCAACATGATCGGCGCCGTCGTCGGCAGCCATCCCTTCGGCGGGTTCGGCTTGAGCGGGACGGGACCCAAGGCCGGCGGGCCCGACTATCTGCGCCGTTTCCTGCGCGAGACGACTCTGACCATCAACACCGCGTCTTCTGGCGGCGACGCCGGCCTTCTGTCCCTCGACGAATGATCGCTGGCGTCGCGACAAATTGGCGCGAAGCTTGGCGCTTGAAGTCACATGATCGTGTCGCCACCTCAGTAACGTCTATGAACCGGCTGCCCGCGACGGCGTTGACGAAACGCCAGGTAATGCTGGGCGGCCGTCATTCGCGAGGGAGATGAACAATGGCCGATACCGAAAACAAATTGCCTGCCTCCAAGGAAGCGACGCCGCCCACGGGCATTTTCGACTGGAGCCCTTTGGAATCTTTCCGGCGTCAGTTCGATCGCTTCTTCGACGACTTTCCGTCGCGCCGCAGTCTGCTCGATTTGCACCCTCTTGAGCGCCTGACGTCGGCCTTTCCGGCGAGTCCGCCCGTCGATTTCGTGGAGAAGGACGGAGAATATGAAATCTCCGCCGAATTGCCCGGCCTCGACGAAAAGAGCGTCGACGTGAAGCTTTCCAATGGCGTGCTGACGATCAGCGGCGAGAAGAAGGAAGAAAAGGAAGAGAAGAAGGAAGGCTATTACTTCTCAGAGCGCCGATATGGCTCCTTCCGTCGCGCCTTCCGCGTGCCCGAGGGCGTCGATGCGGACAAGATCGCGGCCACTTTCGAAAAGGGCGTGCTGAAGATCACGCTCCCTAAAACAGCGGAAGCGAAACAGCAGGAAAAGAAGATCGAGATCGCGGCGAAATAGCGCCGCGTTTCTTCCCCGGTTAGGACCTCGAGCCGGCGCGCCTTTGCGGCGCGTCCGGCGCATCGTTTCTTTCAGCCGGCCGGCGCATCAGCCGCGGCAGGACGAGATGCGGCAGCACGCCTTCCCGGATGACGGCGCGGCGCAGCGGCCCGAGCGCGGTCATGGCGATGAAGCCCGCGCCGCGCATCAGATCGACCGGCAGATAGGGAATGATGAGCGAGCGGTTGAGCACGTCGACGCCATGGGTGCGAAAGCCGATGTCGGCGCGCCGATGGCGGTCGTAGCGGGCGAGCGCGCGCGAAAGCTCGCGCCCGTTGCGCAGATCGACGCTCGCGAGACAGTCCTCGAGATCGGCTACGTCGCGCAGGCTCAAATTCAGGCCCTGCGCGCCGATCGGCGGAAACACGTGGCAGGTCTCGCCGACAAGCGCCAGCCGGCCGGCCGCATGTTTCGACACCTGCATGCCGCCCATGCGAAACTGGCCGACCTCGCCCTCGATCTTCATCGCGCCGAGTTCGGACTTGTCATAGTCCTCGATTTCAAACTCAAGCTCCTCGCGAGGCTTCGTCAGCCGGCGGCGCGCGTCGGCGACGCTCATCAGCCAGACGAGGCTTGAGCGATTTGGCGCATTCTCGCGGCCGGGCAGGGGCACGAGCGTGAAAGGTCCTGAGCGCGTGTGATATTCCGTCGAAATATTTTCATGCGGAAATTCGTGACGGAGCATCGCGGTGAGCGCGACCTGCGGATAGGTCCATTCCTTCACGTCGATCCCGGCCATGGCGCGCGCGCGGCTGTTGCGCCCGTCGGCCGCGACGAGAAAATCCCCCTCGAGCCGGCGCCCGTCGGCGAGAATCGCGGCGACGCCGTCGCCGTTAAGCTCATAATCGGCGATGTCCGCGTCGACCATCTCGATCTCGGGATGCGCGCGACAGAGATCGAGCAGAATGGCGACAAGCTCGTCGTTGGAAATATTGACGCCGAGCGCCAGCAGGCCGATTTCGCGTGCGCGCAGCGTCAACTCGGGCACGGGGAGAAGCTGATCCGTATCGTCGATCATGCGGATCGCTTCGATCGGACAGCCTTTCGCCTTCACGCGCTCCAGCGCCCCCAGCGCATCGAGAAAGCGCACGGAGGCCTCGAACAGCGCCACGGTGCGGCCAGGAAGCGGCGGCGGCACGCGCCCGACGAGGAGGGTTCTCAACCCCGCGCGGGAAAAGGCGAGCGCGGCGGCGAGTCCCGTCGAGCCCGCGCCGGCGACGAGAATATTCGCTCTCTTTGCTTCTTGCGCAGCCGCCATTTCTTTCTCCGCTCCTAATCGTCTTATAGCGGGCGAAAAGGCGAAGCGCGAGCGGGCGCTTTGGCGCAGCGGCGGCGAGGGTGTAGGCTGCCTTCCGTTTCGCGCTTTTCCCCAGAGTTTCATGTCGCCGCGTCTCATCGGCTTTCTCATCCATCTCCTCACGGCGAGCGGCGCGACGCTCGGCCTCGCGGCGCTTTTCTGCGCGGTCGAGGGCCGTTTCGCGCTGATGTTCGCCTGGCTTGGCGCGGCGCTCGTCGTCGATGCGGTCGACGGACCCCTGGCGCGGCGTTTCAGGGTGACGGAGACGGTTCCCCATATCGACGGCGTCGCGCTCGATCTCGTCGTCGATTTTCTTAACTATGTCGTCACGCCGCTTGTCGCGCTCTGGCGCTCCGGCCTTCTGGAGCCCTCGCTCGCCGGCGCGGTCTGCGCTTTCGTCGCGGGGGCGTCGGCGCTTTATTTCGCCGACCGCCGGATGAAGACTCCCGACCTGTGGTTTCGCGGCTTTCCGGCGCTATGGAATGTCGTCGTCTTCTACCTCCTGCTGCTGCGGCCCGAGCCAGTCTGGACGCTTGTCGTCGCCCTGGGCGCAGCCGGCCTGATGTTCGCGCCGATCGTCTTCGTGCATCCTCTGCGCGTCGCGGTCATGCGGCGCGTGACGCTGGCCGTCACCGCGATCTGGGGCGCGGCGGCGATCGCGGCCGTCGCTCAGGACCTTTCCGCCGCCTCGCCCGCCGTCAAGGCGGCGCTCGTCGCGACGGCCTGCTATTTTATCGTTCTGCCGCTGTTTCGGGAGCGTTCGGCAGTCAATTTTGGAGGCGTTGATGGTTAAGGCGATTCGCGTGCATCGGCCGGGCGGGCCGGAGGCTCTGCAACTCGAAGAGGTGGAGCTGGCCGCGCCGGGGCCGGGCGAGGTCCAGATCAGGCACCGCGCCATCGGCGTCAATTACATCGATGTCTATCGCCGCACCGGCGCCTATCCGGCGGATTATCCCTTCACGCCGGGGCATGAGGGCGCGGGAGAGGTGATCGCCGTCGGCGAGGGCGTCAAGGATTTCAAGGTCGGCGAGCGGGTCGCCTATGTCGGCGCGCTCGGCGGCTATTCGGAGGCGCGCAACATCGCGGCCGACTCCGTGGTCCATTTGCCTAAAGCTTTCAGCTATGAGCAGGGCGCCGTGCTGATGCTCAAGGGCCTCACCGCACAATATCTCCTGCGGCGGACTTTTAAGGTGAAGAAGGGCCATCGCCTGCTCGTCCATGCGGGCGCGGGCGGGGTAGGGCAGCTTCTCTGCCAATGGGCGGAGGGGCTCGGGGCCAAGGTCATCGCCACCGTCGGTTCGCCCGAAAAGGCGAAGATCGCCGAGGATGCCGGCGCGAAACATGTGATTCTCTACCGGGAGGAGAATTTCGTCGAGCGGGTGCGCGAGATCACCAAGGGCAAGCTCTGCGACGTCGTCTATGACGGCGTCGGCCGCGCCACTTTCCCCGCTTCTCTCGATTGCCTGAAGCCCTTCGGCATGTTCGTGAGCTTTGGCTCGGCCTCCGGCCCCATCGATTCGTTCGACATCGGCCTTCTGGCGCTCAAGGGCTCGCTTTATGCGACGCGGCCCTCGCTCTTCACCCATATCGCGCGTCGGCGCGATTACGAGGCGATGATGGAGGATCTGGTCCATGCCGCGAAGCGCGATCTCGTTCGAATCGGCGAGCCGGCGCGCTATCCCCTCGCCGAGGCCGCGCAGGTTCATGCGGCGCTCGAATCACGCGCGACGACGGGCTCGATCGTGCTGATTCCCTAGATTCCCGGGCGCAGCCCCTAAGAGGGGCTCCGCGTCAACAAAACTCGATATCTGTTGCATTTGAGACACTCCTTCAAATAGATGATTAATAAGACATTGATATTTAGATGATTTTCTTCGCATCAATCGCTAAGGCATAGGTCGAAGCGGGCGGTTTTCCTCGCTTTTCCCACTGTCCTCAGCCCTTAACTCGAAATTTGCCTCTGCCATTCGCGCGCAAATCGATTATGCTGAGCATGTTCCGGCTTTGAGGTTCCTCCCGCCTCTCGATTGGCCCGAACCGCCTTCCAAAACCCGGCGATCGAGCCGGGTTTTTTTCTTTTGCGCGCGCGCAACCCCGCAGTTTCTATTGCAATCTCGCGCGAAGCGCCCCATCCTTGGGTCGCGGCCAGCCCGTCGCGGGCTTGAGGCCGCGAAGCATGAGGGTTGCAACGCTGTCGACAAGTGTTCATCCGGGGGCGGGCTCCGTCCTGTCCCGGCCGGCGATCGGCGCCAATGCGCCGCTGACCGGCATGATCGTGCAAAAGGTCCTCGCCAGCCTCGATGAAACCAAGGCTGAGGACGTCGTCACCATCGATCTGCGCGGCAAGACCGCCCTCGCCGATGACATGATCATCGCGACGGGGCGTTCCACCGTGCATGTCGGCGCCATCGCCGACAAGGCGATCAAGGCTCTGAAAGTCGCCGGCGTCGTCGCGCCGCGCGTCGAGGGCCTGCCCCAATGCGATTGGGTGCTGATCGACGCCGGCGACGCGATCGTCCACATCTTTCGTCCCGAGGTGCGCCAGTTCTACAACCTCGAAAAGATGTGGGGCGGCGACCGTCCGGTGGAGATGCGGCTCGTCTGACGCATGATCCCCAAAAGCGCCCAGCGGTTTTGGGACAAGTTTATGCGTGAAGACTAGCCTCGCCGGATGCGACTGGGACTGATCTGCGTGGGCCGGCTGAAGGCCGGGCCCGAACGCGAACTTTACGCGCGCTACGCGGAGCGCGTCGCCGCCTTTCGGCGGCTCGGCCTCGAAGGGCTGGAGCTCAAGGAAATCGACGAGAGCAAAGCTGCTTCGCCCGCCGAGCGCATGGCGCGCGAAGGCGCGGCGCTGCTTGCGGCGCTGCCTGCCGAGGCGCGTCTTGCGGCTTTCGACGAGCGGGGGAGGGCGATAGCCAGCCCCGGCTTCGCCGAATTTATCGCGGCTGAGCGCGACGCCGGGCGCAAGGCCCTCTGGTTCGCGATCGGCGGCTCGGAAGGGCTGGACGAGAGCGTGCGCGCGCGGGCCGCGGCGAGTTTTTCCTTCGGCGCGATGACCCTGCCGCATCAGCTTGTCCGCATTCTCGCCGCCGAGCAAATCTATCGGGCGATGACGATATTGTCGGGCCATCCCTATCACCGGGGATAGGCCTCATGAAGCCTCGGGCGTCCAGGCCGCTTCAATATCCGTGCGAACGAAATCCTCGCCTCCGTCGCCAAGCGACGGCGATCATTTCGGCAGGCCGAATTCGTCGTACATCTCTTCGTCGGTCAGAATTTTCGCCGGCGCTTTCGCATGCGCCGCCGCGACGGCTTTCATAAGCGTCCGGTAATTCGTCTCGGCTTCCGGCGCTGTCATGCAGGCGCTCGCGCCGCGCTGTTGGGCTTGATATTCCCGCAAGGCCGATAGAACGACGTCAGTCGTCGTTTTGCCGAGCCGCTGCGCAATTTCATAGCCTTCGTCGCTACGGATATTGAGTTGGCGAACCATGAAGCATCCTATTCATGTCTGAAGGCGCTCATATTCAGCCCGCTTTACCGACAAGACGGGGAGCGGCTTTGCGGGCGTTTTGGCGAAGGACAGCGATCCTCGCCCTCATGCTGAGGAGCCTGCGCAGCAGGCGTCTCGAAGCACGAGGGCGAATTCGAAAGGGTCGGACATGAAGGTTTCCTTGTCCTTCGAGACACGGCCTTCGGCCGTTCCTCAGGATGAGGAAACCTTCACCCAATCTCCCGGGTGGCTTTACCGCAATCCCGCCATGCGCTAAACCCTGCCGGTAACGAGCCCTGCGTTACCGCGCGGGGCTTTTTCTATTTGACGCCGCGTTCGGTTGTATCGTTCGGATGTCATTCCCGACGCGCGCTTGCGCGCGATCGGGAATCCAGGGCCAAGCCAGCGATGTTGGACCCGCTCTGGATTCCTGGTTGGGCCTTCGGCCTGCCGAGAATGACAGCCCCAGCGAACTGCCAACCCGGTTCCGTATGAAGGCAGAGAAACGGCCATGGCGAATGTGGCGGTGGTCGGCGCCCAATGGGGCGACGAGGGCAAGGGCAAGATCGTCGACTGGCTGTCGCTCGAGGCGGACATTGTCGTGCGCTTTCAGGGCGGCCACAACGCCGGCCATACGCTTGTCATCGACGGCGTGACTTACAAGCTCGCGCTGCTGCCGTCCGGCATCGTGCGGCCGGGCAAGCTCTCCGTCATCGGCAATGGCGTCGTCGTCGATCCGCATTTTCTTGTCGGCGAGATCGACCGGCTGCGGGCGCAGGGCGTCGCCATTTCCCCGATGAATCTCAAGATCGCCGAGAACGCGCCGCTCATCCTCTCGCTGCATCGCGAGCTCGACGCCGTTCGCGAGGAGGCGGGCGCCGGCATCGGCACGACGAAGCGCGGCATCGGCCCCGCCTATGAGGACAAGGTGGGGCGCCGCTCCATCCGCCTCATGGACCTCGCCGAACCCGATAAGCTCGACGACAAGATCGCGCGCGCGCTCGCCCATCACAATCCGTTGCGGCGCGGACTCGGCCTTCCCGAGATCGCGCCCGCGGCCTTGCGCGAAGAACTGCTCAGCGTCGCGCCGCGAATCCTGCCCTTCATGGATGCGGTGTGGGAGCTGCTCGAAGACAATCGCCGCGCCGGCAAGCGCATCCTCTTCGAGGGCGCGCAGGGCGTGCTGCTCGACGTCGATCATGGCACCTATCCTTACGTGACCTCGTCGAACACCGTGGCGGCGTCGGCGGCGAGCGGCTCGGGACTGGGGCCGGGCGCCATCGGCTATGTGCTCGGCATCGCCAAGGCCTATACGACGCGCGTCGGCGGCGGGCCTTTCCCGACCGAGCTGCATGACGCCATCGGCGAATTGATCGGCGACCGCGGCCGCGAATTCGGCACCAATACGGGCCGGCGCCGGCGCTGCGGCTGGTTCGACGCGGTGCTGACCCGACAGGCGGTGAAGACCTCGGGCATCAATGGCGTCGCCCTCACCAAGCTCGATATTCTCGACGGTTTCGACGAGATCAAAATCTGCACCCATTACATGCTCGACGACCGCCGCATCGAACGCCTGCCGGCGTCGCAGGCGGCGCAGGCGCGCGTCAAGCCCGTCTATGAGAGCTTTCCCGGCTGGAAGGAGTCGACGAGCGGCGCGCGCTCCTGGGCGCATCTGCCGGCGCAGGCGATCAAATATGTGCGCCGCATTGAGGAGCTGATCGAGGCGCCGGTGGCCTTGCTCTCGACGAGCCCCGAACGCGCCGACACGATCCTGGTGCATAATCCGTTTCAGGATTGAGCGGCGCCCGCTCTTCCCTCGAGGCCTGGATCGTCTAGCTTTGCGATGCGGAGCGGATCGCGTCTGCGCCTCGCCGCGGGGGCCGCCCCGAATTTTTGGGAGCACGATGATGGATGCGCCACGCCCTCCTTTCCCCCCATTCTCGCAGGAAACCGCGATTGAAAAAGTTCGTCTCGCGGAGGATGGATGGAACAGTCGCGATCCCGAGCGGGTGGCGCTCGCCTATGCCGTCGATAGCCGATGGCGGAACCGCGCCGAGTTCCTCCATGGCCGCGACGCGATCGTCGCCTTTCTTCGGCGCAAATGGGACCGCGAACTGGATTATCGGCTCATCAAGGAGTTGTGGGCCTTCCACGACAACCGGATCGCCGTGCGCTTCGCCTATGAATGGCATGACGACAGCGGCCATTGGTTCCGTTCCTACGGGAACGAGAATTGGGAATTTGACGAGAACGGCCTGATGCGTTTGCGCATCGCCTCCATCAATGACGCGCCGATCGAGGAGGCGGATCGTCGCTACCATTGGCCGCTGGGTCGGCGGCCGGACGATCATCCGGGCTTGAGCGATCTGGGCTTTTAACCGCCCGCGTCCGTCCTGGCTCCCCCGTCGCCCTTTCCGCGAGGCGTAAGGAGCCATCATACCCTCTTGAGGGGAGACGTGTGGCCTTGCGCGTCGCGCGTCGCTTCGCCATATCGGGCGCAGGAGGAGAAAAATGGCGTCACCGAGCCTGCAAAACGGCCAATCCGCCTTGCGCCTGCATGCGCTCGACAGCGAAGACCTGCCGTTTCTTTCCGCGCATTTGCAGGACACGCTGGTGCGCGTCGGCGACATCGCCTTTCTGCCGGCCAAGCGCCGTTTCGCGCTCATCGGCTCCCGGTTCGATTGGGCCGCCGAGCTTGAAGGGCGCTTGGAGCGCTGCCGTTCGGGACTCCATTTCGAGGGCGTCCAGCGCGTGCGCTGCCAATGCGTCGCCCGCGACCGGCCCGACGCCATTCTGGAGCTTCTCGCGGTCACTTTCGAACCGGGCCCCGAGCCGCCTTCCGGCGTGGTGCGGCTGATTTTCGCGGGCGGGGCGTCCATCGCCCTCGATGTCGAATGCGTCGAGGCGCAGCTCGCCGACCTTGGCCCGCGCTGGAAAGTCGCCGCGCGCCCCGTCCATGACCTCGGTCGCGAGCTTGACGAGAACGCTTCTCAAGGGTCATGACAGCCGGACTTCCGGCTGGAGAGGATCATGACCCTGCGTCTGGACGCCGCGGCGCCCGATTTCGAACAGCGTTTCGTTTCCCTGCTCGCCATGAAGCGGGAGGCGTCCCAGGACGTCGACGACGCCGTCCGCGCCATCATCGCCGAGGTGGCGGCGAGGGGCGACGCGGCGCTCGTCGACTATTCCAAACGCTTCGACCGCATCGACCTTGACCAGACCGGCATCGCCGTCTCGCGCGAGGAAGTCGCGGCGGCCGAGGCGAAGTGCTCGGCCGAGCAGCTCGCCGCGCTCGATCTGGCGATGGAGCGCATCGCCGCCTTTCACGAACGCCAGAAGCCACAGGATTTGCGCTTTCGCGACGCGGCGGGCGTCGAGCTCGGCTGGCGCTGGACGCCGCTCGACTCGGTCGGGCTTTACGTGCCCGGCGGCACGGCAGCCTATCCCTCCTCGGTGCTGATGAATGTCGTGCCGGCCAAGGTCGCGGGCGTGAAGCGCATCGTCATGGTCGTCCCAACGCCGGGCGGCCATGTCGAGCCGCTGGTGCTCGCCGCGGCGAAACGCTCCGGGATAGACGAGATTTACCGCGTCGGCGGCGCGCAGGCCGTGGCCGCCCTCGCCTATGGCACGCAAACGATCGCGCCCGTCGCCAAGATCGTCGGCCCCGGCAACGCCTATGTGGCGGCGGCGAAGCGCCGCGTCTTCGGCCTCGTCGGCATCGACATGATCGCCGGCCCTTCGGAAGTGCTGGTGCTCGCCGACAAGACCGCCAACCCGGACTGGATCGCCGCCGATCTTCTCGCCCAGGCCGAGCACGACGA
This sequence comes from Methylocystis borbori, assembly GCF_036576025.1. Lineage (NCBI taxonomy): Bacteria > Pseudomonadati > Pseudomonadota > Alphaproteobacteria > Hyphomicrobiales > Methylocystaceae > Methylocystis > Methylocystis borbori. The sequence continues at coordinate 10,738 of NZ_JAZHYN010000004.1, forward strand.
ATCCGCCCAATCGATCCTCATCACGGACGACGTCGCGCTCGCGGACGCCGTGGTCGCCGCCGTCGAGCGGCATCTTGCGACGCTTTCGCGCAAGGACATCGCCGGCGCCTCCTGGCGCGACTATGGCGCCGTGATCGTCGTCAAGAAGCTTGCGGACGCGCTGCCGCTCGCCGACCGCATCGCCGCCGAACATCTCGAAATCATCAGCGAGGACGCGGAAGACCTCGCGGCGCGAGTCTCTAACGCCGGCGCGATCTTCATCGGCGCCTATACGCCGGAGGCGGTCGGCGATTATGTCGGCGGCTCCAACCATGTGCTGCCGACGGCGCGCTCGGCGCGCTTCTCGTCGGGCTTGAGCGTGCTGGACTTCGTCAAGCGCACCTCGATCCTGAAATGCGATGCGGAGTCGCTGCGCGCCATCGGCGCCGCCGCCGTGACTCTCGGCGACGCCGAAGGATTGCAGGCCCATGCGCGCTCGGTCTCGATCCGTCTCAATCAGTTCGGGGCGTAAGAGTGGGATCGAACGGGCTGAAGCGCCTGATTTCCATTACGCTCGATGAAAATTCGATCGGCCGTGGCTCGCCCGATCAGGAGCATGAGCGCGCCATCGCGATCTATGATCTTCTCGAAGAGAACAGTTTTGAGCCCCTTGGCCATGAGGGCGGTCCTTATGCGCTGTGCATTTCGCTCGTCGACGCCAAGCTCGTTCTCGACATTCGCGACGCTGAGGGCGCCCCCGTCGTCACGCATATTCTTTCGCTGACGCCCTTCAAGCGCATATTGAAAGATTATTTCATGGTCTGCGAAAGCTATTACGCGGCGATCCGCCACGCCACGCCAAGCCGGATCGAGGCGATCGACATGGGCCGCCGCGGCATGCACAATGAAGGCGCGCAGCTTCTTCTCGAACGCCTGAAGGGCAAGATCGAGACTGATCAGGACACGGCGCGCCGCATCTTCACGCTGATCACCGCGCTGCACTGGAAGGGTTAGCGGGCGTTTACGGGTTTTTGCCGCCGTGTCACGCTGCGTCACGCTTCTTGCTACGCATTGATCAACATGGACCTCCTCCGTATGTCCAAGCCACATAATCCGGAGCATCTCGCCGAGCTGCGGCTGTCGATGGAATCGGACGGCGGCGACCTTGTCCGCGCCTTCATACGCGAAGCGGCGCTTGCCGACGGGGTTTCCCCGACGATATCGAGCCTGATCGCCGCCGACGCCCAGGAAACATGGCTAGCCCTCTGCCAGTCTCACCCAGGTCGGGAGCGCGCCTCGGTCGTCCTGTCCTCTTCCCGAGGCGAGGTGCGGGCGCGGATTCAGCTCAAGGGACATTCCCGATTTTCCGCCATCGTCGCGTCGCTCGGCGACCGTATGCGACGGGACGCCGCACTGTCCTACCGCGAGCGCGGCGTCGACGGCTGGGAGATCACGCTGCACCGCGGCCTGGACCCGTCCAACGAACCGGCCGGACCCCTCGCGGAGCCGCCGGAAAAAGCCGCGGCGCCGACGGACGCGGTGCGGATCGACCTGCCCGAGGAGCGCGACTCGGCGGCGATCGCGCGCTGTTTCCTCGCCGTTTACGGACATAATTACCTTCATCCGGAAGTGTTCTCCCCCCGCCGCTACTGGCGGAAAGTCGAGAGTGGGGAAGTGATCCCGGTGGTGAGCCGGGACGAAACGGGCGACGTGATCGGCCATGTCGCGCTCGAACGCGAGCCCGGCGCGGCGATCGCCGAGCGCGGCGAAGCCGTCGTGCTCCCCGCCTATCGCGGGCGCCATTTGCTGGAGCGGATGACGGAGAGGCTGACGACGGAGGCCCTCAGGCTCGGGCTCGTCGGCATATACGCCGAGCCCGTCACGACTCATATTTTCTCACAGCGCAACGACGAGCGGGCCGGCATGCCGACATGCGCGATCCTGCTCGGCGCAAGTCCGGAGACGTCGCACGCCAAGGACCTCCCCGCGCCGCCGGCCGGCCAGCGACAGAGTTTCCTGCTGACGTTCCGATTTCTGGGAGCGGCGCCCAAGCGCGAGATCGTGGCGCCGAAGGAATATCTCGAGGTTCTTTCGGAGATCTATGCGAGCCTTGGCGTTGACGTTTCCATAAGCGAAGGCCGAACGCCGACGGCGGCTCAGTCGATGACGAGCGTCACGGTCAATGACCGGGGGTTTGGCAAGCTGCGCTTCGAAACGATCGGATCGAACATCGGGATCGAACTGACCCAAGCGATGAGCGACCTCGCCGGCCTTGGCGCGCGCACTGTGCAGCTCTCCGCGCATGTCGACGACCCAGGCTTGCCGCTCCTGACGGAGAGCGCGCGGCGCTTGGGATTTTTCTTTTGCGGTCTCGGACCAGCCTTCTCCGAAGGCCGCGACCTGCTGTTCATGCAGCGATTGAGCGAACCGCTCGACATCGAGGAACTCCAACTTTTCACGGATCGGACGAAGGAGCTTGCGGCGTTTATCGAACGCGACCGGCGGTCGGCGGCAAGCCAGCGATGAAACCGCGTTAGCGAAATGGCGAGCGTCGCGGCGCGCCCGCAATCCGTGCTTTTTGCCTGCACGCTGAACACGGTGCGTTCGCCCATGGCGGAGGCGATCGCCCGCCATTATTTCGGCCGCGAAATCTATTTCGCTTCGGCCGGCCTCAAACGCGGGGAGGCCGACCCGTTCGCCATCGCGGCGATGGAGGAAATCGGCGTCGATCTGACGCGGCACAAGCCGCATACATTCGAGGATCTCGAAGACTCCAATTTCGATCTCATCGTGACGCTGTCGCCCGAGGCGCATCACAAGGCGTTGGAGTTCGCCCGCGCCATGGCGGTCGACGTCGTCTATTGGCCGACTCCCGACGCAACCGCCGCGCAAGGCTCGCGCGAGGCGATCCTCGACGCCTATCGCGACGTTCGCGAGCGGCTGACGGCGCGCATCATGGAGCTGCTGGGACGCGCCCGGTCGCCGAGCGCATAAGTCGCAGGCTTACGTGGGGGATTGCTCGGCGCGTTTATTCCTCTCCCCGCGGGCAGGGAGAACGAGGCGACCGGAGCCGCGCGAAACGCCCCGCATGACGCGAGACGTTAAAGCGTCTTCTTCATCTGCGCGCAAAAGCGCTGCGCGAAGGCGATGAGCGCGCGGTCCGAGCCGCGCCGGCCGATGAAGGAGAGCGCCACGGGCGCTTCGGTCGTCGGCAAGGGCAGGCTGATCTGCGGGAGGCCGAAATAGCTCGCGATGAGAAACAGCCGCATCATCTGATAGCGTTTGGCGTCGAGCGCCTCTTCGCTTTCCGTCAGCAACGGCGCGCGAAAGGGCGTCGTCGGCGTCACAATGAAGCCGCGCGATCCGAGGATCGCGTCGATCCTCTCTCGCGCCTCGTCGCGAAAGGTTTCAGCGGCGCGCTTCTGTTCCGCCGTTACTTTGGCGGCGTATGCGAAGCGCTCCTCGACGCCCTTGCCGAAGGTGGGTTTCTCGGCGCCGATCCAGGCGCCGTGAGAGGCCCAGGCCTCATGCGCCTGCAAATTGCGAAAATGCGCGAGCGCCGTCTTGAAGAATTCCTCGTTAAGCGTCGCTTCGCTCCAGGGCGCGAAAATCTTCAAGGCGTCGATCGCCTCCGCCGCCGGCGACGCGAATTCGGTTTCGACCCCGATAAAGGCGTCGGTGAGCAGCACGGCCTCTTCGACGCCGCCGTCGGAGTCTGGCGGCAGCAAAGCCTCGCCGACCGAGGCCATGACGCTAAGATCGCGGGCGAACCACCCGATGGCGTCGAAAGAAGGCGCGAGCGGAATGACGCCCGTCATATCGATTGCGCCATGCGACGAGCGAAAGCCGTAGACGCCGCAAAACGACGCCGGCGCGCGGCAGGAGCCGGCGGTATCCGTGCCGAGCGCGAAATTCACGAGGCCGGCGGCGACGGCGACGGCGGAGCCCGACGAGGAGCCGCCCGGATGGCGATCCTGCGCGGCGGGATTGATCGGCGTGCCGTAATGCGGATTGGCGCCAAGAAGGCTGTAGGCCATCTCGTCCATATGCGTCTTGCCGACGAGGCGCGCGCCGGCGGCGAGAAGCCGGTCGACGGCAGGAGCGTTGTTATCGGCGGCCGGGTGGCTTGCCGCCCATTGCGGATGGCCGTTGGTCGAGACCTGTCCCGCGACGTCGATATTTTCCTTCACGACGAAAGTCGCGCCGGACAAGCGTCCCGGCGATTCCGCGTCCTGATTGAGAACGACGGACAGCGCGCCGAGATCGTCCTTCATCGCGGCATCCTTCCTGTGGCGAGTGTCAAGCGGCAGGGCGCCGGCTGGAATATTCTCGTAGAGCGCCTAGCCGAATATATAGCGAGATTGTGGCGAGGCGAGAGAGAAGGCGCCGCAAACGGCTGTCGCCGAGCGCCTGGATGGGCGCGATGCGGCGATGCTCAATTTTACGTCGCGCGGGCGTGGCCGTCTCTCTCTTGCCGACGCGCGACGGCGTCAAGGCTCGCGCCTATTGCCACGCCGCGCGGCCTGCGCCAGATTGTGCGCGCGGCGTCGGAGGGGCGGGAAATGGATGAATTCGGCGGCGGCTTTCTGCGCAACGCTCTGATCGGCTTTGGCCTCGCCATCGCTTTTTCCATCGTCTACGTCTGGTTCAAGTGATGCGCGTCTGCGTCGCGCTTTGATGGCGGACGACGAGCACCGAACATTTGGCGTGCCGGACGATGACGCCGGCGTTGGAGCCGATAAGAAAGCGGTCCATTCCCGGCCGGTGCGATCCCAATATGATCACATCGGCGCCCCAGTTCTCCGCTTCCGCCAGAACGTGCTGATACACCGGCCCAAAGACCACGACCGTTGAAACCCGTTCGGGCGGATAGTCTATTTGCGCCGCGACGGCCGCGAGCTCCTTTTCCAGACCGGCGCGAATTTCCTTATCGAAATCGTCCGGGACGTAGTCCATAAGCGTGATCGGCACGAGCGACTGCACATTGACGAGCCGCAATTCGCCGTCGAAGGCCCGCGCCAAAGGAGCCGCCTCCTCCAGCGCCCATTTGGTCATCGCCGCGTCTGTGAGATCGATCGGGAGCAGGATTCTCTTAAGCATGAGTCCTCCTTCGCCGCCGCACAGCAAGTTCCGAAAAAGTTGATCGACTTTCGATTAGAAGTTGCTCCAGCTCAATGATTTGGCGCGATCTCTGATCGATCAGACAATTCCGTCGGATCGGAAAAGCCCGCTAAAGCCTATCTGAGGAGACTTTGCTCTCCGGCAATGCGGGGCGCCGTGATTGTGAGGCGCTTATGCAAAAAAAGGCGGGGGCGCTTGAGAACGGCGCATTAGCTTTTTTTTAACGATTCTTCTTATCCGTTAGGAGCTTACAAGAGCAGTCGTTGCATACCTCAATGATTTTTTGTGATTATGTCGACTTTTGGCCGGATTCTTGAGCCAAGAAAGGTCTATATGACGACGCTCGACCAAAAGGAGGAGGGCGGGCGCGATGGCTGGAGGCAAGGCAATGGATGCACTCAATCTTGACCAGGTGCTGGACGAAATCGTCCCTCGCGGCGACGCCGTTCCGGCGCCGGCAGGCGACTTGACGCGCCAGCCCGGCGGCGAAAGCGATGACGCCGCGGCCGCGCTCGGTCTGGTTTCGGAAGCGGCGGCGGCGATCCGGGAGCTTGAGCGAGAATCGGCTCAGGCGGTGGCGCGCGCCCGCAATGTCGCTACTGCCGTAAAGGAGAAACTGGAGCGCGCCGAGGCTCGCGCCGATCGCGCCGAGACGGCGCTGCGGCTGGCCGAGTCCCAGGTTGAAGAGTTGAGCGCGGCCGTGGAGCAGACGCGCAATGAGCTTGAATTGCTGCAATCGCGACTGGCCGCGCGGGAAGAGGAATTGGCCGTCTCGATGCGCCGCGCCGACGACGCGGAAACCGCGATGCAGAGAGTCGTGGAAGCGATCCGCGCGCAGCTCCCCGTTAAATTAAACGTCCCGGGCGAATAAGCCGCGCGCCCGCGCCGGTTTTTCAAGCCGCTCACGACGCCCCGTACGCGCTTTCGCGGCGGGGCGTTTTATATTTGAGCGGGTCTCGCGTCTTTTCGGCGCTAAGCGCTGACCGCCGACGGCGGCTTCCGGCGCAAAGCGATTTAAGAGGAACTGTTCCTGAAGACGGGGCATGAAGGCGCGTCTCCCCGAAAAGCCGTGGACAGGATGCGCCAGGCCATTTGATCGCCCATAAATGAGAAATCGCCGTCGTCGCTATACTCAGCGGCGAGTTCGGCGACTTGCCGCCATTCGGCGCGCGTCGGGCTGCGCCAAATCGATTCCGGCGTCCGATCATCGCTGGAAAGCGAAAGAATCGCATGCACAATGACCAGATTGGTTTGGGGGTGTTCAGCCCACCACGCCGATGATGCAAATCGGGTCGTCGCTTTTTCGGTCATCGCCGCCGCTCCTTCGGCTCGCGCTTGCCGCCCGTGAAGTCTATTCACGACATGGCGTCGCTCGCAACGAAAACAATCTCTTTATTGGATTTACTTTTATCTCGATTGTTGAGGCTCAAGCCTGTCGCTGGCCAAGCCTTCGATTTGAAGAGGAGGAAGTTTGGCTTTTCGTCCTGAAGCTCGCGCGATGTCAGCCCTGCTGACGCTTGCGCGTCCCCCTACGGCGCAAGCCAAAGCGCGGATATGGCGAGAGCGCTTTAATCCGCCGCACCAATCGACGCGGCTGCTTGCAGGAAAGATATCTTGTAATTCGCGTAATATCCTCCTATCTATCCTTTATCGAACTTCGGCCGAACGATCTTGCTTTCTCGCCCTTGGGCGGTCGGCTCCTGACTTCCTCTCCAGAACTTCGATCCTCGAGCGCCCTGCAATTCCGTGTGGCGTCGAAAACTTGTTCTTGAAAGGACATGTCATGCAAACCGGCATCGTAAAATGGTTCAACGCCCAAAAAGGCTTCGGCTTCATTCAGCCGGAATCGGGCGGCGCCGACGTCTTCGTCCATATCAGCGCGGTTGAGCGCGCGGGCCTGCATGGCCTCGCGGAAGGCCAGAAGATCAATTACGAGATCGTCGTCGATCAGCGCAGCGGCAAATCGTCTGCGGACCAGTTGCAGGTCGCGGCCTAATAGCCGTTTTCGCCCCTGACGCGTCGTTGGCGGATTCGCCGGCGCCCGCCAGGGGCGACAGCCAATTTTCTTTTCGTCAATTTCTATTTGGAGAGTTCGAACGGCTCTCTTGACGCTATGCGGGGCGACGCCGTCGCGAATCCGGAGCGTCGCCCGTTCATAACGAGGACACCGACATGGCCAAAGGCCAACGGCGCGGTAATCGTGAAGTAAAAAAGCCCAAAAAAGACAAGCCGCATGACGTGGCGGCGACGGATAAGGGCTCGTCCTGGCTGACGGTGGAAAAGCTCCAGTCCCGCGAAATCGAAGCAAAGCGTCGGAAGTGACAGGGGATACGGCCGCGCCGGCCGCATCAGGACCGCGGCCGCCGATCCAATGAGGAGCGTCTCCACATGACGAATGATAACGACGCAAGACGACGCGTTCGCCAAAGAGTGCAACCGCTGACGCATAAATTTCCCATTGGCGGTCGCGTGATTCAAAAGTTCGGCGCGCAAATGAGCATGGACTTGTTTCGCGTAACGGGCCATCTGCCCGACGGAGGCTCGGGGCTGCAATATCGGATCAAAAGAGATCGCGATGGACAGGAGCGGGTTGCTGGCGAATCCACTCTGGCGCGCGCCGCGCAGGACGACCAGTTCCTATAAATTCAGGAGTCGGACGATGGACGCGAACGACTATCGGATAGAGGCCGCGCTCTTTTTCTCCAAGACCCCGAAATCGAGGGGCAAATCGCTAGTTTTTAGGCGTTTTCCCCGAGCGGCCGACGCTATTCAATACGCCGTCGAAGAACTCGCGCCAGCGGCGCTCGACAGTTGTTCGCTGGAAGTGAATGAGCAGCATTTTTTCGGCCGCGAGATTCGTCCGCTTTACGATAGCGCCGCCTATCCCTTGCGCCGGCGGTCGATAAAGGCGCGCACGCATAATGCGTGACCCGTCACAGCGAAAAGCTTTTATCTCGCATTCGAATAAGAATGAGGCGGGGCACGATAATTGCTGAATAAATCCGCCTGATCTCGAGCTGCGATCCTCACGGCGTCCCGACGACAGAAACGGCCTCCTCGGTCGGACATGCGCCATGAAGTCATTGAATCGCAGTCGCTCTATGTGTGAGTGGGAGCATTTTACCGATTCGGCTCCTCACATGCGCGCGCTCCTGGCGCGGAACGAAGCGGACAAGCTCCCGCCATTCCTGCTCCTCGCCGAACCGGGCATGTCCGCGCGCGAGCAGTTCGCCTGTTCCGAACTGTGGACGAGAGATCGTCTGGCGGCTAGCCGGATCAAGCGCGAACGTCTCGACTTTCGTTTCGACTTGGCGTCCCGAGAGAAAATCCGCGTCGGATATCTGTCGAGCGATTTTCATGACCATGCGACCGCGCTGCTGTTGATCGAAATGCTGGAAGCGCATGATCGCGCGCATTTCGAAGTTCACGCCTTTTCATATGGCGCCGACGACGGAAAACTGATGCGCGGCCGAATTCGCAGCGCCGTCGACGTATTTCACGACCTTTCCGCGATCACGGACGTCGACGCGGCCTGCGCCATCCATCAGGCCGGCATCGATATATTGGTGGATCTCAAAGGCTACACCCAAGGCGCCCGGACCGGGATCCTCATGCTGCGCCCAGCGCCGGTGCAGGTGAATTATCTCGGCTATCCGGGAACGCTCGGAGCCGGAATTTGCGATTACATCATCACCGACCCTTTCGTGACGCCATTGGCGAGCGCCGCGGATTATTCCGAATCCTTCGCCTATATGCCGAACTCCTACCAGCCGCGGGGGCGCAAGGGGACGATCGGCCCAAAGCCCAGCCGCGCCGACGTCGGCCTGCCGGAGACGGGCTTCGTTTTTTGTTGCTTCAATCAAGCTTTCAAGCTGACGCCGGACGTCTTCGACTCATGGTGTCGCTTGCTTGGAGCGACGACGGATAGCGTGCTCTGGTTGTTGCGGTCGGAATATGCGGAAGGCAATCTCAAAGGAGAGGCGCTCAGTCGCGGGATCGCCGGAAGCCGTCTCGTCTTCGCGCCCGACATGGGTCAGGAAGGCCATCTTGGTCGCTTGCAGCTCGCCGACCTCGTCCTCGACACGGCTCCCTATGGCGCGCACACAACAGCGAGCGACGCGCTTTGGGCGGGCGTTCCCATCGTCACGAATCCGGGAGAAACCTTTCCGTCGCGCGTCGCCGGCAGTCTGCTGCGCGCGGTCGGATTGCCGGAGCTCATCGCCTGCGGCGAGCAGGATTACTTCGACATCGCCTCGTCGCTCGCCGCCGATCCGACAAGACTTGAGACCTTCAAGGCGAGGCTTCAACAGGATCGCTTCACCGCGCCGCTGTTTGACGTGGCGGCTTATACGCTCGCGTTGGAAAATCTCTACGAGACGATGTGGCTGCGACGCGTGGCGGATCTGCAGCCCGCCGCTATTTGGGCCCGGACCCCTAGGCCTCACGCCTTTTGAGCAATTGCAGAACGGTCGGCGCGAGCTTGCGCTAACTTAGCCTCTACCGTTGTTTTATAACCTGTTTTCTGATGTTTAGAGCGTCATTATAGCTTCCGCCTTCCATCGCCGTCCGCTACAATCCGCGTCTTATTGTCCACTGGATCGGATGGCGGCGCTGTCGTAGCCTTTGTCACAACGCATAATATCGCGGGCGGACATCCTTCGTTTGGTCCCGTCGCAAAACCCCAACTTGTGGGCGTTTTGAAAGAAAACAAAAAAGTAGGAGGAAATCCATGGCCAATGTAACCTTCTCCTCTCCAGTGATGTCAAAGGACGTTACGGTGTACGCCGTCGCGGGCGACCGCGGGACGCTGCTGGCGGTGGCCAAAGCTCACAAGATTCCCATTCCCTTCGATTGCCAAGACGGCGAGTGCGGCTCCTGTCTTGTCGAGGTGCAGCACCTCAGCCGCAACAAATATGCGATCGCCTTGACCGAGAAGGAAAAGGAATTGCTGAAACAGCTCGGCAAGATCACCAAGGCGGAAGTAACCGACGCGGAGGTTAACGACATGCCGCCGCACTATCGGCTGGCTTGCCAATACTTCGTGCGCAACGAAGAGATATTGGTCACTTTCGAAGGCGATCAGACTCTCCCGCCTCAAGGGCCGCATATCACGCATGCCGCCAGCCGCTACACCGGGGGAATAAAAATCGGCTCGGTGGACGAATTTCTCGGCTATGCGGTGAAAGTCGAAGAGGACGCCGCCGTCCATTACGAGCAACTCGCTGCGGCGATGGATGACTGCGGAAACGAACGCGCCGCGGCGCTGTTTCGTCAGCTTGGCGGCTTCTCGCGCCTTCATCTCGCTGAAGCGAAATCGCGCGCCGGCTCGATCGACGTCACAAAGCACGTTCCGCCGGATTATGTCTGGCCCGATCACACGACGCCCGAACGCGCGTCTGTTTGGGCGGCCGATCCCTCGCTCTCGCGGCTCGACGCGTTGAAGGCGGCGCTGCAGGGCGAGCGGCGGGGTTACGAATTCTACTGCGCCGCCGCCGCGACCACCAACACGCCCGAAGTCGCGGCGATGGCCAAGGAGTTCGTCAAAGAAGAAGCCGAACATGTCAAAATTCTTGAAGCTTGGGTCACGCGGGAGGAATGGGATATGAAGCATTCGCCTGTGGGCGGGAGCGCTTGAGGGAAATGCGAAGGGCGGAACTGAGCGCCATGACGGTAAGCAGGGAATCGGGCATGCAATCAGTCGAGGAATTTCTTGCTTACGCCACCAAACTCGAGCAGGAAGCCGCGATCCGCTACGACCAATTGGCCGACGCCATGGAATCGTGTGGCAATCGCGAGGTCGGAAAGCTGTTTCGCCGCTTGGCGGATTATTCCAGATTGCACTTGGCGACGTCGCGAGCCAGATCAGGATTTCGCGACGTTCCCGAGATGAAACCCGAGGATTTCGTTTGGCGCGGGTTTGAAAGTCCGGAGACGGCGGCGATCTGGGCCGCCGATCCATTCATCGGGCGCGAGCAGGCTCTTGAGATCGCGCTCGACGCGGAAACCGCAGGGCTTGAATATTATCGGGACATTCGCGATACGACCGCCGATCCCGAGATCAAGGCGCTTGCGGCGGAGTTCGTCGCCGAGGAAAGCGGCCATGTGGCCCAACTTCACTATTGGCTTGCGGCGCACAAAGCCGGAGAGGCTCTGCCGGTCGAAGAATTAAATCTCGGCGCCCCAACTAACCAAGCGAGATAAATTCTCCGCGAACGCCACAGGAAGCTGCGACGCTTTGTTGTGACGCGCTGAGTTGGAAGCACGACGCGCTTGGCGCAGAGCGGGGGCCGCTTCGTTTTCGCGAACGAAGGCGCATTGCGCCTGCCGCCGTTAGATTAAATTTACCATAAAATTTACAAATCCCTGGTCGCGGGCGATCCGCGCCATGTTCGCCCACAATCCGGCCTCAACCCGAACCGACCCTGTTTTAGGGGCGCTGTTGAGGTAGGAAATATCAAAATGAGTGCGGTTCCATCGCCATCTCAGAAGGTCGCCGACGAAGTCGGGAAACAGCTCCGAGAACATTATGATGAGGTTCTTCGTGAGCCGCTTCCCGAAATGATGCTCGCGCTCTTGGACAAGCTACAAATGGACAAAGCCTTGCATTACGAGTCGAGCGATCCCTCGACGCCGGGCCTCTTCTCGAGGAGGACAATGCGTTGAGAAAAGCTATCGCCGTTCTCTAGGGAATGCTTCAGCATCCGCCGTTCTGATCGGCAGGCGTCGATGACGAGCGTTAGCCCGACCCAGATCAGCTGACGCCGCCTTCATTCTCCAGGGCGTCGACGACTTGCCAAGTCTGCGCGCCTACGACGCCGTCTATGCTGAGGTGAAAATCCTGCTGTAATTTTTTGACTGCAGCTTCAGTCACGGCGTCGAAGCGCCCGTCGACTCCGCCGGTGTTGTATCCGACTGCGCTCATACGGCTTTGCAGACGCCGGACGGGGAGGCCGGCCGAGCCGATCTTCAGCGCCGGGTGGCTTTGATCAGCTTCATCGATGTTGATCCACGTGATTCTGCCAACAACGCCGTCGACCGCGATCTCTTTCGCCTGCTGAAATTTCTTGACTGCGCTCTCAGTTTTCGCCCCGAAGACTCCATCAACTGGACCGACGTCATATCCGAGAGCTTTGAGCGCTTCTTGCAGGTCGCGCACAGCGGGATCGTTAGACCCTTGCTTCAGTATCGGTTCCGCCATAACGCGCTCTCCTGCCAAAAAACATGAGTACGATCTTGCGAAATGACCGCGTTGAAGCGGTCGCTAAAAAGAAAGCATGCCGCTCACCAGAGCTTGCCAAGTAACTGGACCAACGATCCCGTCCACCTTCACGGAAGGAATGTCGAGCGAAAGCGCTTGCTGAAAACCGCGAACCGACGCGTCTGTCACCGGTCCGAAAATCCCATCGATCTGCGGTCCCTTGCTCGGATCGCCAGACAGGTTGCGGAATTGAAACTCTTCTTGCACTCCCCTTACGGCATCGCCTTGACTGCCTTTTTTTACCTCCACGACAAGAGCCGTCCAGGTCTTAGGTCCGACAATCCCGTCCGCCGTCAGCCCCTGGCTTGCCTGAAACGCTTTAACCGCAGCTTCCGTCTTGGCGCCGAACGCGCCGTCGACGACTGCGTTATGTCCCCGCGCTCGAAGCAGATATTGCAGCGTCTTGACGGGATGCTCCTTCGAGCCGGTTTGGACTACGGGCCAAGGGCTTATGCCGCCAGACATGGATGACTCCCTGCGATGTCAATGGGCGTAAAAATCGATGAGTCTTCGGCGTGCGCGAAGGTTAAAGGATAAGACCGGAAAGGCTCTCGAGCGTCGCGCCGGCGGCGCCTGCGGGAGCCATCCAGGTCCGCTCGTCCATGATCCCGGTCATTGGAAGACCGGAGTTCTTCTGATACTGACGAACCACGTTCTCGGTAGCGGGGCCAAAAACGCCGTCGATCGCGCCGGCGTGACCGAAACCGGTCTTGAGCACGCGCTGCAGCATGGCCACCACGGGCCCAACGGCTCCGGCCTGAAGCGTCGGCGACGCCTCGCGATATGGATGGACATGGCTCCATGTGACCGGGCCGACGACGCCGTCCGCCGCCAGCGCGTTCGATTGCTGGAAATCCTTCACGGCCTGTTCCGTGCGTGGTCCAAAGACTCCATCTACGTCGTCCGGCCCCAAGACCTTGTTGCGCGCGAAGACCCGTTGAAGTCGCTTCACGTCATCTCCGCTATCGCCTAACTTGATCGTCGCAGGCATGTCGCGTTTCCCTCGTTCATCGATTGCTCGCGTTTAGAATTCCTGCTCGATGAGCTTTCTCCAGGTCAGCGGGCCCACGATGGCGTCCGTTGCGAGATGGGCCGCCGTTTGGAAGGCGAGCAGCGCCTGCTTGGTATTCTTGCCGGCTGTCCCGTCCAAAATCAGCGGCGCGATCGGACTGCCATCCTCGCCGACATCGCCGGCGGTGAGGAAGAGATTCAGCAACGCTTGCAGCGTCTTGACGTCATCGCCTGCGACTGGCTGAACTTCAGCTTTCCGGAGGTCGATTGTTTTCATATTCACTGCGACCTGCGTCATGATTTTCGCAGTCCTCTTATTTGCGCGCCGCTCATTAGCCGCTGACACAGCTTAGGCCGCTCAGCGCGGCTGTGATCATGCAAATTGGTGAGGCTTGACGGAAATGGCGCGTGATTGTGTTTTTCCCTGTCCGCTACGATCCGCGTCGTATCGCGAGACCAGACGCCGCGCTGCGATCCAAGCCTCTACTTGGCGCGATCCGCCATGCGCTCTTCGCGCTCCAATAGCCCGGTTAAGAAGCCCGTCTTCGGGGTTGCGCGCCGCGAGGCGGCGTCGGCGCGGAACATCCAGCGCAACGTGGAGTTTATATTGCGCCTTTCGTTATCCGGGGCTCGCACATGAACGACTTCTTCACGCGCTTTGCGACGGCCGCCGCTTACTGGTGCGGCCATGCGTCCGCTTTCATGATCGCTCTTGTCGCAGTGCTGCTGTGGGCCGCGACGGGGCCTATGTTCGATTACTCCGACACCTGGCAATTGATCATCAACACCTCTACGACGATCCTGACCTTTCTCATGGTTTTCTTAATCCAGAATAGTCAAAATAGAGATTCTGCCGCGATTCAGGCCAAGCTCGACGAGCTCATACGCACCAGCCTCGCCGCCAACCGATACATCGGCATCGAGCGGCTGAGCGAGGAAGAGCTGGAGGCGTTGCGCGAAAAATGCCTTCAACGCGCGCAGGAGCCGTCCGGCGAGCGAAATGCGGCGGAGTAAAAGTCGCGCGCCGCATGGGCGCCCGGAATTTTATGAGTCTTGGCTAGGGGCGCAGGAATCGAAGTCTTGATTGCATGGCGCTTTTGGATTGTAGATGGCGTAGGCGTAGCTGCAACACGGATTGTGAGTTTTTTTCTCGGCGCCATAGTCGGCGTTGAAGGCGACCTCAGCGCCGACAGGAACATAGGCCCCGCTGCTTTGTGGCGGAAGATTGGGTACGGTGTCGGCCGTATTCACTAGGCGGAAGGTCACGACCTTTAAGCTTGCGTAATAATCCCCGAAAGATTGTAGTCCAACCTTTGGACTCGCCGAATTGTAGTGCAGCGCCGCAACATTGTGAGAAACCGCCAGCGGCACGGCAAGAGTGGCGAGCGCCGAGCCAAGACTATGGCCGGTGACGATGAGAGGTCTGCCGCCAATTGTTTTGAGCTCGGCGTCCAACGCTTTGACAAGTCCGTTAAACACCGCATACCAGCCTCTCGCGACGAACATGCCGGGAGGGGGATTGGGGGTAGGCGCGCTATAGGCGACCGGTTTGAATTCAGCGTCGACAAGAAAGTCGTCCAAACTCTTACTGCCCCGGAAGACAAGAAAAAGGCTGCCGTCGATCTTGGATTTAACGAGGCAGCCGAAAGGTTCGGTGACCGTTTTTTTGATTTCGAGCGTGAAGGTGCTCCAGATAAGCTGACCGAAATTATAGTCTTCCACCTTGAAATCTTTGGTGATGGGGCAAGCGTTCTCCGGGCGCCAATCGAAATTGAGCGGCGAGCCGGCCTTTACCCACTGGTCGTACATATGGCTGAGCACATTCACGAGAAATGTGCAGACTTTGAAGGTTTGCTGAGATGAGGCGCCAAAGTCTAGCGGTTGAGAGGATCGGCAAGTCGTGAGGGTCATAATGCTCTCCTAATGATGAATGACGATGAATGTGACTTGATTAGATTTGCGTATCGGCTCAGCAATGTTTGGCAATTGCCAGCTGCTGCCGGCCGGCCCACCGGGGATCCAATTGAATATTGCGTAAGTGACGGACTGATTTTTCTCCGACGTTCGACCGGCTTTGCCGGATGCACCCGATTCATCCGCTCTACCGGCGGGCCATAACGAAACTCGCCCAGCGTTCCATTGCCGATCGAACTGGGAGGATGCGTATAACTACGGTCGCACCGAGCTTCGCATGGTTGGCGCGCCGCGTCGAGACTGAAGAACCGCGTCATGGCGCGAGGCGACCGCCGCATTCGACGACGGCGGCGTCGCAGAGATCTGCGGCGCCCGTCGACGCAGATCGCGCGCCCGCGTCGGGGGCCGCTGTGGTGGCCGCCGAAGCGTTCTGATGTCTTAAGTTATTGAGTTATTGGTCGGAGTGAGAGGATTCGAACCTCCGACCCCCTCGTCCCGAACGAGGTGCGCTACCAGGCTGCGCTACACTCCGATTGAAATGGCCTAACGCCGCTTTCGGGCCGTTTTATAGCCACAGGCGGCCGGCGCCGCAACTGCTCTTTCTGGCCGCCTAATCTCTCCGGCGCTTGAGCGTCACATAGGCGAAGTCGACCTCGTCCTTTGGTCCGCGCAGGCCGTTTTCGCGCGCGGCCTCGCGCCAATGCGCCATGTCGAGCGGCGGAAAATGCGCGTCGCCCGGCGTATCGAGCGCCACTTCCGTCAATTCGATCACATCGGTCAGATCGAGGAAGGCGCGGAAAATTTCTCCGCCGCCGGCGATGATGATTTCATCCGCGCCCATCAGGTCCGCGAGGCGGCGCGCGGTGGCGAGCGCCTCGGCCGGGCTCGTCGCGACATGCGCGCCCTCGGCCGTAAAGCCGGGGTCGCGGGTGAGCACGACGCTGGCGCGGCCGGGCAGGGGGCGCCCGATTGATTCGAAGGTGCGCCGCCCCATGATCATCGGCTTGCCCATGGTGAGCGCCTTGAAGCGCTTGAGGTCGCTCGACAGCCGCCAGGGCAGGCCATTGTCGAGCCCGATGACATTGTTGCGGGAGCGCGCGACGACCGCGACGAGTTTGGGGTTCATGCGTCAGACCGCGATCGGCGCGGCGATCGCCGGCCAGGAGTCGTAATTCTCGACGACGACGTCTTCATATTTGAAATCGAAGAGCGAGGTCACGGCCGGATTGAGCTTCAGGCGGGGCAGGGGTTTTGGCTCGCGCGACAATTGCGTCTTCGCCTGTTCGACATGGTTCAAATAGAGATGCACGTCGCCGAAGCTGTGCACGAAGTCGCCCGGAACGCAGCCCGTGACCTGCGCGACCATATGGGTGAGCAGCGCATAGCTCGCGATATTGAACGGCACGCCGAGGAAAACATCCGCCGAGCGCTGATAGAGCTGGCAGGAGAGGCGTTTCACTCCGTCGATTTCGGCGACATGAAACTGGAACAGGCAATGGCAGGGCGGCAGCGCCATGTCGTCGATCTGCGCCGGGTTCCAGGCGGAGACGATCAGCCGGCGCGAGAAGGGATTGCGCCTGATCTCCTCGACGACATGGGCGAGCTGGTCGATATCCCTGTCGCCGTCAGGCCAGCGCCGCCATTGCATGCCGTAGATCGGACCAAGGTCGCCGTCTTCATTCGCCCATTCGTCCCAAATGGTGACGCCATTGTCGCGCAGATATTTGACGTTGGTATCGCCCTGCAGGAACCACAGCAGCTCGTGAATCACCGATTTCAGATGCACGCGCTTCGTCGTCGCCAGCGGAAAGCCCTGGGCGAGGTCGAAGCGCATCTGATGGCCAAAGAGCGACAGCGTCCCCGTGCCGGTGCGGTCTTCCTTGCGCACGCCCTCGCGCAGCGCTTTGTCGAGAAGATCGAGATATTGACGCATGTCGTGGATGTAGCGCGTTTAGGGCGGGGATACATCCCTTGGGAAGTCGGATCGCCCAGAGGAGGGTTGCTCCGCGCGCGCCCGATGCGCTGGGGCAGCTTGCGCGCCCCGATCAAGCGGGGCGCGAAGCTTTCTCTAACCCCTTCTTGAGAAGGCGCTTTGCGAAACGGCGAAAGGGGTATCCGTCGCGGGCGAGGCGCGTCGGATTCTCTCCCCGAGCCTTTGCGGGGGCGTCATGCGGCCCCTATATATTGCCTTGCTTGGGAAGCGTCGCGCTTTCCGCAGATTAGGGGAACGAACAATGTCGCGTTTCTTCGCGCTAAGGCGCGGATCGCTGATTTCTCTCGCTCTCGCCGCGCTTCTCGCGCTGGCGCCGGCTATGGCCGAGGCGCGCATGGGCGGCGGCGGCAGCTTTGGCAGCCGCGGCTCGCGCAGCTGGTCGGCGCCGCCCTCGACCCGCACCATGCCGGGACAGGCCTCGCCCTTCGAGCGCAGCGTCGCGCCGCGTCCGTCGCCGGGCATGGCGGGGCCGATGTCGCAACAGGGCGCCTTCGGCGGCTCCTTCGGTCGCGGTCTGCTCGGCGGTCTCGCCGGCGGCCTGCTCGGCGCCGGCCTTTTCGGCCTGCTGACGGGCCATGGCTTCCTCGGCGGCATGGGCGGCTTCATGTCGATCATCGGCCTGCTGCTGCAAATCGCGCTGATCGTCTTCCTGGCGCGCCTCGCCTTCAACTGGTGGACGCGCCGCAATACCGCCATGGCGGGCGCGGGTCAGCGTCCGAGCCCGGGCTTTTCCTCGCCCTTCATGGCGCGCGCGCCTTTCGGGGCGGCGGGCTTCGGCTCCGGCGCCTCGCCGCAGGCGGCGATGGCGACGCCGATCAAGATCGCGCCCGAGGACTTCAACGCCTTCGAGCGCCTGCTCGGCCAAACGCAGGCCGCCTATAGCCGCGAGGACATCGGCGCGCTGCGCGGGATGTCGACGCCGGAAATGGCCTCCTATTTCGACGACGAATTGGAGCAGAACCGCCGCAAGGGCCTCGTCAACCGCGTCTCGGACGTGAAGCTCTTGCAAGGCGATCTCTCCGAGGCGTGGCGCGAGGGCGTCGACGAATACGCCACGGTCGACATGCGCTTCTCGCTCAAAGACGAGATGGTCGATCGCGCCACCGGCAAGCCGGCGCCCGGCTGGGAAGGGCAGAGCGAGACCACCGAGGCCTGGACCTTCCGCCGGCCGGCGGGCGCAGGGCCGCAGGAGTGGAAGCTCTCCGCGATCCAGCAGGCCGCCTAAGCGCCGCTCTCACGACGATATGGCCCCTCCCGCAACGGAGGGGCTTTTTTATTGAGAGACGAGAGCATTTTCCGCCGAAGTGGATGCCTGTTCGGCGTAGAAAATGCGTCAATTCAAGAAACGGGCGCGCGTCTATCGCCGCTTCTTCTTTAACGGCGGTTTCTTTGACGGCGGCCGGATTTTTTTAGCCGCGCGCGCTGGCGCGCCGGCGCCTGCGCCCCTCACGACTTCGAAGCGCAGCGCCCCGGCGATAGGCGCGGCCTCGATCAGCTTCACCTCGATTACATCCGCGAGTCGATAGCTGACGCCCGAACGCGAGGTGAGCGCATGTCCCGCTTCGTCATAGGCGAAATATTCGCGCCCCAGCGTCGCCGCCGGCACGAAGCCGTCGGCGCCGGTCTCGGCGAGGCGCACGAAGAGGCCCGAGCGCGTGACGCCGGAAATGCGCGCCTCGAAACGCGCGCCGATCTGATCGGCGAGATGATGCGCGATGAGCCGGTCGACGGTTTCGCGCTCCGCCGCCATGGCGCGGCGCTCGGCCGCCGATATGCGCGCGGCGATTTCGGCGAGTTCGCCCGCCGCCATGTCGGGCATGGCGCCTTCGCCGAAATTCAAGGCGCGAATGAGCGCGCGATGCACGATGAGATCGGCGTAGCGGCGAATGGGCGAGGTGAAATGCGCATAGCGGCGCAGATTGAGGCCGAAATGGCCGTAATTCTCATGCGTATATTCGGCCTGCGCCTGCGTGCGCAGAACGATCTCATTGACGATGTTCTCGTGCTCGAGGCCTTTCACGCGCGCGAGGATCACGTTGAAATGCGAAGGGCGCAGCGCTTGCCCCTTGGCGAATTTGACGCCGATCGTCGACAGGAACTCCGCGAGCGCCGACACTTTCTCGCGAGAGGGCTCGTCATGGGCGCGATAGATCAATTGCTGGCGATGTTCTTCCAGCGTCTCCGCCGCCGCGACATTGGCGAGGATCATGAATTCCTCGATCAGCCGATGCGCTTCGAGACGCGGCGGCAGGATCACGCGATCGAATGAGCCGTCCTTTTTCAAGAGGATTTTGCGC
This sequence comes from Methylocystis borbori, assembly GCF_036576025.1. NCBI lineage: Bacteria > Pseudomonadati > Pseudomonadota > Alphaproteobacteria > Hyphomicrobiales > Methylocystaceae > Methylocystis > Methylocystis borbori. The sequence continues at coordinate 30,311 of NZ_JAZHYN010000004.1, forward strand.
TCCGGCAGATCGAGATCGAGCGGCGCGCGGAGATTGCGCGCGTGTTGCAGCGCCTCATGCGCCGCATAAAGCGGGCGCAGCACGTCCTTCAATAAAGGTTTCGTCGTCTCGTCGGGGCGCCCGTCGATCGCCTCCTGCGCCTGCTGATAGGCGAGCTTCGCATGCGAGCGCATCATCACCCGATGGAAATTGTGGCCGATCTTCCGGCCCTTGCTCGTGACGCGCATGCGCACGGCGAGCGCGGGGCGGTCTTCGTTCGGGCGCAGCGAGCAGAGATCGTTGGAGATGCGCTCGGGCAGCATCGGCACGACGCGGTCGGGAAAATAGACGGAGTTCCCGCGCTCCAAAGCGTCGCGGTCGAGCGCCGAGCGCGGCGTCACATAATGCGCGACATCGGCGATGGCGACCGTGAGAATAAAGCCGCCCTCATTGTCGGGCGAAGGATCGGGCGCCGCATGCACGGCGTCGTCATGGTCCTTGGCGTCGGGCGGATCGATCGTCACGAGCGGCAATTCGCGCCAGTCCTCGCGGCCTTTGAGCGTTGCGGGTTGCGCGCGTTCTGCCTCGGTTGTCGCTTCGGCCCGGAAGACGTCGGGAATGTCATGGGCGCGCAGCGCGATGAGGCTCACCGCCTTTTCGCCCGTCACCGAGCCGAGCGTCTCGCGCACGCGGGCGCGAGGCGCGCCAAAGCGCGTCTTGCCGACGAGATCGACGGAGACGAGATCGCCGTGCTTGCCGTCGCCGACATCCGCCGCCGCGACGATGAGTTCGCGGCCCGCCTGTTTCTTGTCGATGGGCTCGATGCGCCCGGCGCCGTCCGGCGCCACATGCAGCACGCCCAGCACGCGATGCCGCGCGCGCGAGAGCAGCTTCACGACGCGCCCGACATAGGGCGGCTCGTTCGGTCCGGCGTCGCGATCCGGCTCGGCGCGCACAAGCGCGCGGTCGCCGACGCCCGCCAGAGGCTCGCCGGGCCGGGCGCGGCGCGGGGCATGGATGCGGATGCGCGGCGCTGGTCCCAGTTCGTCCTCGTCCCATTCGACCGGCGCGGCGATCATCTCGCCGTCGCGGTCGCGCGAAACGATATCGACGAGCGCGACGGGCGGCAGCGCGCCCTTGCGCGTCACGCGCCGGCCACGTTTCTCGATCGCGCCTTCTTCCGAGAGTTCGGCGATCATGCGCTTGATCGCGAGGCGATCGGCGCCCGTCGCCCCGAAGGCGCGGGCGATCTCGCGCGCGCCGATGTTGCGCGGGCCGCCGGCTTCCTTCTCGCGGGAAAGAAAGCTGAGAATGTCTTCGCGCGAGGGCGCGCCTTTAATTTTATCGTTCTTCTTCGTCAAGGACTCGCTCAAAAAGCGGAAAATGCGGACCTATGCCGCCCATATCATAGGGAGCCCTGTCGAGTCGTTTGCACAAATGTCATTCCCGGCAGGCCGAAGGCCTGACCGGGAATCCAGCGCGACATTCAAGATTTTGTCGTGACTCTGGGTTCCCGATTGCGCGCAAAGCGCGCGTCGGCAATGACATCCGGGCATTTCGACCGGACTCGTTGTCACACATATAGGATGCGGGCGCGGAAATCGAAACGTCGCGCCAAGCGCCTTGCTATTTCGCCGCCGTCTTTTTTGTTACGGGCTTTTTCGCGGGCGGCTTTTTGGCCGTCGTCGCCTTCTTCACGGCGGTCTTCGCCGCCGCCTTCACAGGCGTCGAGTCGTCGAAGGGCGTCTCGTCGCTGTCTTCGATTTCCTTCTTGGCTTTCGCCGGGGCTTTTTTCGCTGCGGCTTTTTTTGCCGGCGCTTTCTTCGGCGCGCCGCCCTTGGCTTCGATGAAGCGCAGCGCCTCTTCGAGCGTTATCTCGTCCGGCGAGGCGCCTTTGGGCAGGGTGGCGTTGATCTTTCCCCAATTCACATAGGGGCCGAAGCGCCCGGCGCGCACCGTGATCTTGCCGCCGTCGGGATGATCGCCGATGACGCGCCCGCCCGCCGCGCCGCCGCCAGCGGCCTTCGTCGCGATCAACTCCAGCGCTTGCTCCAGCGTCAGCGATGCGGGGTCGGTTCCCTTCGCGATGGTGGCGTTGACCTTGCCCCAGCTCACATAGGGACCGAAACGGCCGGCCTTGACGCTCACCGCGCCGCCTTCGGGATGATCGCCGAGGACGCGCGCCGGCTCGGCGCCCCCGCGCGAGAAGCGCGACCCGCCGCCGCCCGACTCTTTCTGGACGATCAGGTCGATGGCGCGATTGGCGCCGATCGAGAGCACATCATCGTCGCGGCCGATATTGGCGTAGGTCTTGCCGTGCTGGACATAGGGGCCGAAGCGGCCGATGCCGGCGATGATCGGCTCGCCGCTCGTCGGGTGCTTGGCGACCTCGCGCGGCAGGGAGAGCAGCGCCAGCGCCTGCTGCAAGGTGAGTTCGTCGGGCTGGATGTTCTTTGGCAGCGATCCGCGCTTGGGCTTCTCGCCGCCTTCCTCCTGCTCGCCCTCCTGCACATAGGCGCCAAAGCGCCCGTCGCGCAGCGTGACTTCCGCGCCGGTCTCGGGGTTCACGCCCAAGACCTTCACGCCCGGCCGCGCCGCGTCGACGGCGTCGCCCGTGGGCGGCGAGAGCGTACGCGTATAGCGGCATTCGGGATAGTTCGAGCAGCCGACAAAGGCGCCGAATTTGCCGATCTTGAGCGAAAGCTGCCCATTATTGCAGGAAGGGCAGAGGCGAGGGTCGCTTCCGTCTTCCTTGGCGGGGAAGATATGCGGGCCGAGCAGTTCATTGAGGCTGTCGAGCACCTCGCTGACGCGCAGCTCCTTCGTGCCGTCGACGGCGATGGAGAAATCCCGCCAGAAATCGCGCAGCACCTGTTTCCAATCGATCTCATTATTGGAGACGAGATCGAGCTTTTCCTCGAGGTCCGCGGTGAAGTCGAACTCCACGTAGCGCGAGAAGAAGCTTTCGAGAAAGGCGACGACGAGCCGGCCCTTGTCCTCGGGAACGAGGCGCTTCTTGTCGAGCCGCACATAGTCGCGGTCGCGCAGCACGGCGAGCGTCGAGGCGTAAGTGGAGGGGCGCCCGATCCCCAGCTCCTCCATGCGCTTGACCAGCGTCGCCTCGGTGAAGCGCGGCGGCGGCTCGGTGAAATGCTGCGTCGCGTCGATCTTCTCGCGCGCGCAAGGCTCGCCCTTGGCCATCGCCGGCAGGCGGCCGCCGTCCTCATCGGCTTCGTCGTCGCGGCCCTCCTGATAGACTTCGAGGAAGCCGGGGAAGCGCACGACCTGGCCGGTGGCCCGCAGGTCGAGCAGACGCGACCCGACTTTTGCGTCGATCTCGACCGTGGTGCGTTCGAGCTCGGCCGACTCCATCTGGCTCGCAATGGTGCGGATCCAGATCAGTTCATAGAGCTTGGCCTGTTCGGGCTCGAGATATTTGGCGACCTGCTTGGGCAGGCGCGCGGCGTCGGTCGGGCGGATCGCCTCATGCGCCTCCTGGGCGTTTTTCGCCTTGGCGGTATATTTGCGCGGCGCGCCAGGCACGAATTTCTCGCCATATTCCTTGGCGATGACGCGGCGCACGCTCGTCACGGCCTCGGGCGCCATGTCGACGCCGTCGGTGCGCATATAAGTAATGAGGCCAGCCGTCTCGCCGCCGATGTCGACGCCCTCATAGAGCCGCTGCGCGATGCGCATGGTGATGGCCGGCGCGAGGCCAAGCTTGCGCGAGGCCTCCTGTTGCAGCGTCGAGGTGGTGAAGGGCGCGTAAGGGTGGCGCTTGACGGGCTTCGCCTCGACGGAGCGCACCTGGAAGGCCGCCGTCTCCAGCGCCTTTTTGAAGTCCTCGGCCTCCTGGCCGGCGCCGATGTCGAGGCGCTGGATCTTCTTGCCGTCCGCGCCCACGAGCCGCGCCGTGAAAGGCTCCCCCGCCTGCGTCTTCAGATGGGCGACGAGTGACCAATATTCGCGCGCGACGAATTTCTCGATTTCGAGCTCGCGGTCGCAGACGAGGCGCAGCGCCACCGACTGCACGCGGCCCGCCGAGCGCGCGCCGGGGAGCTTGCGCCAGAGCACCGGCGACAGGGTGAAGCCGACGAGATAGTCGAGCGCGCGCCGCGCGAGATAGGCGTCGACCAGCGCCTGGTCGATCTGGCGCGGATGCGCCATCGCCTCCTTGATCGCGTCCTTGGTGACGGCGTTGAAGACGACCCGCTCGATCTTCTTGTCCTTGAGCGCGCGCTTCTTATTCAGAATATCGAGCAGGTGCCACGAGATCGCCTCGCCTTCGCGATCGGGGTCGGTGGCGAGAATGACCTTGTCGGCGCCCTTGACGGCGTCGGCGATGGCCGAGACGCGCTTGGCGCCCTTGGCGTCCATCTCCCAAACCATGGAGAAGTCCTGCTCGGGATCGACCGAGCCGTCCTTGGCGGGGAGGTCGCGGACATGGCCGTAGCAGGCTATGACATTGAAATCTTTTCCTAAATACTTATTGATCGTTTGCGCCTTGGCCGCCGACTCGACGATAACGACATTCATTCGCGAAACATCCAGAGAAGGGCGCCTAGCCGGCGCGAGCGGCGGGAACATGGTCAAATTGGCCGCCGCCTGTCAAATTGGCGCCTGTCGGCCCTGCTGAAAGGCGCGTCATGAGCGATAATATAAGACGCCGGTGCGGCGCGATCGAGGCGGCCCCGCCGCGCGCATGAACCGGCGCCAGACGCGACTTCGACAATTTGGAGCGACGCGGCAGGCCGCCCCGACAAGAACCTTGTCGTCGAACTTGGTCTTGACGGCCGCTGGACTTTTGACGCGAGGGCCTGGCGTATTGAAATTATACAGAAGCGCGCGCCCTTGCCGGCGATGGCGCCCTCCTGTAAGAGCGGGCGCGAGCGGTTCGCGCCGCTGTTGGGCCTCGTGGCGGAGTGGCTACGCAGAGGACTGCAAATCCTTGTACGGGGGTTCGATTCCCTCCGAGGCCTCCATAACGTCGACCATCCGTTCGCGCCGCTTTCGTAAATTGTCCGCAAGGTCGCGCCGACGACCGCTCTCGAACCTTGGAGTTGGAAAATGCCGAAATTTTCGCTTGGACGCATGCTTTGCGCGACTTCCTTTTTATTCGGCCTCCCGGCGATGGCGGCGGCCCAGACGGCGCAGGTCGGCACCCTGCAGTGCCATGTTTCGGGCGGCGTCGGCCTGATCCTTATCGAGAATCAGGCGCTGGACTGCGTCTTCCAGGATGTTCAGGGCGATCCGCCGGCGCATTACATCGGCCGCCTGACCAATGTCGGGGCCAATATCGGGATCAGCGGCCCTGGCCTCCTCATCTGGAGCGTCGTCGCGGCGTCAAATACGCTCGCGCCGGGCGCGCTCTCGGGCGATTATGTCGGCGCTGAGGGCTCTGTCGCGGTCGGCGCGGGCGCTGGCGCCGCCGTGCTCGTCGGCGGCTCCAACAAGACGATCTCCCTGCAGCCGGTTTCCGTTTCGCTTGGAACCGGCCTCAACGTGTCTGCGGGCATTGGCAATGTCAGCCTCCAATATATGCCCATCACGCCGCCGCCGCCCTATCAAGGCCCGGCTCAGCCGTCGAAGAAGAAGCACAAAGGCAAGCACTAATTCCGCGCTGCGGCGCGAAGAGTCGGGGGACGCATGTTCGCGAAATCCTCAAATCGCGAACATGCGCCCCACGCGCCGTTCCCCATGCGGCGGGTTGAAAAAAGCGCCGCTCCCTCTGTAAACCATGCGTCGCGAGCGACGGCCCGCCGTCGCTGCAAGGCTGCGAGTCGTACCGGGAAGTAAAATGTTGCATGCTCTGATTGCGGATGCGCAGGCGCGGCTGGACCAAGCGCGGCGCGAGTTGAAGTCCGCCGTTCTCGATTTCGACGTCTCCGACGAGAAGCTGCTCGAGATGCGCGTTGCGGCGCGCAAGGTCTATGACGAACTGAAACAGCTCGACCGCAAGAAGCTGAAGAGCGGCCTGTTCGGCTTTCTCAAATTCTGGTGAGCCGCCGCGGCTTCTGCACGCTCTGGCCCCGGCGCCTTCTCGCTCCATAATTCCTTATGCGCGCCAGGCTCTCCTGGCGCGCTTTCCGATCAGACGGAATCCTCTGATCGGAAGGAAATCGCGGAGCAGGTTCTGATCGAAAAAGTCTGTCAACTTTTTCGGAACTTGCTCTGGGGTCAGGAGGTTGCGCCATGATCAGCCGCGATACGCCTCCAGGCGCCGAGATCGTGTGTGTGGACGCGACTGACGGCCCTTATGGAGAGTGCGGGCTGACGCGCGGGGCGATCTACACCGTCGCCCGCATCGTGCGCGCGATCGACGGCGGCCATGCCGTCATCCTCGAGGAGGTTTCGCCCTGGAGCATCTATGCCTATCCATGGGGCCTCGTCGAAGTCGGCTTCGAACTCAGACGCTTCCGCTATCTCGACATTCCCGACGAATTGACCAGCCTGCTGGAGGAAGCGCGGCTGGAACCGGCCTGACGCGCGGCGAACGCCCGTTCGGTCGGCGCGGAAAGCCGCCTTCGCTCCTATTCGAGCGTGGAATCCTTGTCGCCGATTGGCTCGGCGGGCGGCAAGAGGGGCGCGGCGGCGTCGGAGCGGCGAATGAACGCCTGCGCGTCCGAAGTCAGGGCCAGTTCATCCCAGCCGCCGGAAATGTCGAAGGAGATGCTCACGCCTTTGTCCTTCGCCTTGCCGGCGTCGTCCGCCTCGCGCGCCAGGGCCTTCAACGCGAGGCCGCGTTCGGGGATTCGCGCGACGCCGTCGAAGGCGAGGGTGAAGCCCGGACCGCGCGCGACGCCCTCGTTGATTTCGGCGACGCCTTTTTCGATCTTGATCGTCGCATTGGCCTGATCGAGCGTCGAGCGGCCGGCGTGAATGTCGAGGGCGCTTGAAAGCGGGCGTTTCTCCAGGCGTCGCAACGCGCGCTCCAGATCAATGCCCGCGATGTCTCCAGTCGCGAGGGCGACGCTGGCGCGGCCGTCGAGGCTTCGCATCAGCGCCGTCGCGCCGTCGCCCTCGGCGTTAAGCGCGATCGTCGCGTCGAGCGCGCCCGAGAAGGCGGGCTTGCCGAATGCGTCCCAAAGCAGGGGGCCGGCATCGACTCCCGAGGCTTGCGCATTGGCGCGCAGGGCGAGCCCGCTCCCAGACGGCGCGAAGGATGCGCGGAGCTTGAGTTTCCCCCGATAGGCCTGAGCTTCGTCGATCGCGAGTTCAAGCGCGCCGTCGCGCAGGGCGACCGCGACCGCGGCGTCTTCCAGCTTCAGCCGGCCGAGCCGCGCATGGGCGACGGCGAGATGCAGATCGACGTCGACCCCGGAAAGATCGGGGAGTTCGAACGTCTCCTTGGTCCATTGGCCGTCGGGGCCGACCAGCGCCGGCGCGTCGACGAGAAGAGGCCTTAGCGAAAGGAATTCGCTTTTCAGCTTCGCTGTCAGGCAGGGGCGCCCGTCTTCCGTCTGGAAGGCGAGTTCGCCCTGGAATTCATTGCCGTCGACGAATATCCGCGCATTCTTGAATTGCGCCTCTTGCGGGCCAAAGGTCGCCTCCGCGGAGAATTGGCCGTCGTCGAAACGCCCGGGCAAAGGCGGCTGGAGGCCGAAGAGGCCGAGCGTCTGACGCACGAAAGGCGTCGCCGCTCCGATGCGGCCTTCGAAGCGCGCATTGGCGCCAAGCTGCGCCAGCCCCTGCGCGTCGAAGCGAAGGCTTTCGCCGTCGAGCCGGCCGGCCACGATGGATTGTTCGCCGCGCAGCAGCGCGATCGGACGCGCCGCCCAGAGCATGGCTTCCAGGCGTTCGCCCCCGAAATCGAAGGCGCCCGTCAAAGTCGCGGCTTCTCCGATGCGCCGCCACTCGAACGTCGCGTCGATCTTGTCCAGCGCATAGTCGCGGCCGCGATAGGCGATCCGCGCCGCGCCATCGACCACGGAGACCACGCCAAAACGCAATTTGTCGGCGGCCGCCGCCTGGGGCGTCGTCGGCTTTGCGGCGGCGGCGCGGGCGGCCGCGCCCGGCGCGTCGATCCGCTTCTCGTCGAGGTTGAGCGTCGCGCGCGGACGGACCAGCGTGACGGCCGCGACATTCAGCCGGCCGGCGACGAGGGGCAGGAGATCGACGTCGCCGCGTAGCGCGTCGGCATCGATGAAGAGGGCGCCGTTGCGGTCGGCGAATGAGACGCTGTCGACTGCGATGGTCGGCCGCGGCAGCAGCGAGAAGCGCGCGCGCCCGCGCGCCGAGACGTAAAGGCCGGAAGAGCCCTGCAATTGAACGGCGATAGCGTCGACGAGGGCGGTCGGGGAAAAGAGCCAGGGCGCGACCGCCGCCTCCAAACCGATGAGACCGGCTGAGACGATGGCCGCGAGCGCCAGCCAGCGCGCGGCGGCGCGGGCGCGCGAGCGGGCGGGAGAAGGCTTTTCGGTCACATTGGGCGACGGCAAGCCGTGGACGCTCCTGGACAGGTCTCTTTCTGAGCTTTTCTCGGGGAAGCGCGGCAATAAAGTGGCGTTGGAAGGATAAGATGCGGCGGGCGGCAAGCCCGGGCTATTGGCGCGGGGCCGCCCGCTTATCCACGCAGTGGTCCTATCGGAGCAGTTTCTCTATCGCGAAAACCACTCCGGCGATGGCCAGAACGGCGCCAAACAGCCAACGCGCAAGGTCGGTCTTCAGATTGGCGAAATCGGTCCGGATATCCGCTCGCAGCAGGTCGATATCGGTCTTCGTGGCGACTGACTCCCGCAGCGCGGCGTCCAATGCGTCGGCTTGCGCACGGGCCTGCCTATCATCGAAGCCGGCTTCCTTAAGCCGGTCGATATAAGCAAGCCGGTCGAATGTGAGGGCGGGACTCGTCATGTCAAAAGGATAGGCGTCGGAGGCCGGTGAATCAATCGGTTCGGCTTCTCGTCCTTATTCTCCGCGAGAAGCTCGAAACTCCAATTGCCGAGGCGGCGCGTTGTCGCCAGGGCTGCGGCCGAAGGAATTCAGCGCGCGCCGCCGCGGGAGACCTCATTGCGCAGCGCCGTCAGGATTTCCTCGACGTAAAAGGGCTTTTCGACCATGGCGTGATGCAGATGCGCTTCCGGCAGGCCGGCGCGTCCGCAGCCGGTCGTAAAGACGAAAGGACAGCCTTTCGCCGCCAGCGCGTCCGCGACGGGGTCGATCGTCTCATGGCCGAGATTGACGTCGAGCAGCGCGAGATCGACGCCGTCGGCGCGCGCGAGCCTGATCGCTTCGTCGACGCTGCGCGCCATGCCGGCGATCACCAGCCCATATTCGGTCAGGGTCTCTTCGAGCGCCAGCGCGATATAGGGATCGTCTTCGACAATCAGAACCCTTCGCCCGAGCAAGGGATCGCTCGGTCGTTGCGGCTCATCGCTCGGTGAGCCCTTTGGGGTGAGGCCCGGGGCGCCAGAGACCGACATTTTTTTATGGTGGGGCTCTTTGCCGCGCTTGTCTACCTTTCGCGTGGCGTTTCCGTCGAATTCGCGCGCCAAATGGCTAACGCCGCCCATAGAGCGAGCCAAAGCCAGCTCAGGATCGTCAGCCCGCCGCCGATCGGCGCGGCGAAGGGAAAGAGCTTTCCGGCAAAATAGACGCGGGCGGCGAGATCGGCGGAAAAAAGCGTTGTCCCAGCCTGCAGCGAGAAGGCCGCGGCGGCGAGCCAGAAAGAGGGCATAGCGCGCAGCAGCGCGGCGAGCCCGAGGCCCGCCGCCGCGTGGAGCGTCAGGAACTGGCTCGCGGTCCCGAGCAAGGGGTTCGCCTCAAGATGCGCCGCGGCGGCCGCGAGCGCGACGCCCGCCGCGCCCTGCAGCGCCGCGATCAGCGCGACGAAAAGGCTCGATTTCATGGATTGGCTCCGCTTTGAAGACGCGGCGCGGCAGGTTCTTCGGCTGTAGCGCCGCGAAGGGCGTCGGCGCGACGATACAGACGTCGGGATGGATCCGCCACTTCGCCGCGCCGTCTTTACTCCCCGGCGCCGGCGTGCGCGGCCGAGCCAACCTCGCAAAGGCGCGGGCCGCGACCTATATTGCTCCGACGAGTCCCGATGGAGCTAAGAATGAGCGGAATAGGCGTCGTCATCTGCATCGCCATCGCGGCCTCGGCCGCGCTTGGCGTCTATTTACGTCTGCGGCAAATGGCGACGGTCGCGGCGCATCGCGACAGCGTGCCGGTCGATTTCGCCCGCGACGTGACGCTCGACGAACATCGCCGCGCCGCCGACTACACGATCGCGCGCACGAAATTCTCGATCGTCGAGAAAGTCTTCGACGCGGCTTTTTCGATTCTGTGGCTCGCCTTCCTGCTCGCGCCGCTCTACGCCGCGATCGCAAGCTTCATCGAGCCGGGACTGACGCGCAGCGTCGTTACCGTTCTCGCTTTCGGCTTTATCGGCGATCTCATGGACATGCCCTTTTCGGCGGCCAAAGCCTTCTGGCTCGAGGAGCGGTTCGGCTTCAACCGTCTCACGCCCGCGAGATTTCTTGCCGATGAAGCGAAGACGAGCGCGCTGGAGCTCGCCATCACCGCCCCGTCGCTTTTCGCCATGTTCGCGCTGCTGCGCGCCACGCCGCAGACGTGGTGGCTTATGGCTTATGTCGCCTTCATGGCGCTGATGATCGCGATGACGATTCTCTATCCGACGCTCATCGCGCCGCTCTTCAATAAATTCGCGCCGCTCGACGAAGGCGTCCTGAAGCGGCGCATGGAGGCGCTGCTCGCCAAATGCGGCTTCGAGTCGAAGGGTCTCTTCGTGATGGACGCATCGAAGCGCTCCACTCACGGCAACGCCTATTTCAGCGGCTTCGGCAAGGCGAAGCGCATCGTCTTTTTCGACACGCTGCTCGAGAAACATTCTCCGGACGAAATCGAGTCGATCCTCGCCCATGAACTCGGCCATTTCAAATTCGGCCATGTGCGTCAGATGCTGCTGCAAGGGGCGGCGCTCGCCTTTCTTGGCTTCGCGGCGCTCTGGTGGGCCTTCGGCTCCGACGTTTTCGCCGGCTGGTTCGGCCTGCCGAGCGATCCCGGCCTCGTGCTCGTCGCGCTGTTTCTCGTGAAAGAGCCGATCGCGCATGTGCTGTCGCCGCTCTTCGCCTGGCGGTCGCGCCGCGCCGAATTCGAAGCCGACGCCTTCGCGCGCGACGTGGTCGGCAAGGAGCCGATGATCTCGGCCTTGACGCGGCTGACGCGCGACAATCTCGCGACGCTGACGCCCGACCCGCTCTATGCGAGCTTCTACTTCTCGCATCCGCCCGTGCCGGTGCGCGTCGCGCGTTTGCGCATGGCGTCATAGAACATGTCCGTGAGTCGCTTCACGAACATGCTCTGATTTTCGAGAAGGCTTACCAATAGACTTGGGCGCGCGCCTCGAAGAGGTCGGGATGCGCGCCGTTGAAATAAGCGCCTTGGCGCGTAGGAACGCCGGAGGAGAAGAGCGCGTAGTCATTGAGCGGCGCCGAGGCTTGCAGCACATGCGTCCAGTTGAACTGGAAGTGGAATCCGTTATCGGGATACCAGTTGATGCCGAGCGTGGCGTTCTGCTGGCGGCCGCCGACGACGCCGGCGTTGGCGATATAGGACGTCGCCGCCGGATTGGGCGCGATCAAGGTCGTATAGGCGAGCATATTATAGAGGCCTGAGCCGGAGTAAGGGCCGCTATTGAGATTGACCTCGCTGTAGCGCGCGGCGACGCCGAGCGCGCCGAAGCCGCCTTCGCTCAGCGGATGCTTGATCTTGATCTGGTTGAAATTCGCGCCGATCTTATTCGTCACGTCATAGGCCGCCGCGCGCTCTTCGCCCGTCAGATACCACTGGCCGTAGACATAAAAGCCGCTGAAATATTGCGAGCCGCCACCGGGCGCAAAGGCGCCGGCGAGACGCGCGAGCGCGATATTCGTCGTATTTCGGTTGACCTGCTGCCCGAGATATTCGGCTTGCAGCGAGAAGGGTCCATGCGCGGCGGAAAGTTCGACGCCGAAAGACTCGACATTGTTGACGCAATGCGCCGAGGAGGCGGACGACCACACCGGCAGGATGATCGAACCGCAAGAAAGATCAGGCGTTCCGAGCAGGCCCTGATTGAGGATATAGGCTTCCGAACGGATGCGGTTGCCGACACGCAGAACGCGGTCGTCGGACAAGCCCGTCGCGCTGTTGGGCTGATGATAGCGGCCCGAGACGCCGACATGCAGGAGATCATGCTCGGTCAGGATCGGCGCATAGGTCGCGCGGCCGGTGAATTCGAAATATTGGCCCCCGCCGGTCGAAGCCCACCCCGTCTTGGCCGGAATGAAATAGGGGACCGAAACGGCCGTCGAAGGATTGGTATTCAGATCCTCGAAACTCGTGGTGAAGACGCCGCCTTTCGCGCTCCAATTGTCGCCATAGGCGCCGATGGCCGCGCCGAGATGGCGGCTGGGCGCGATGGTTTCGACGGCCATGGCGCGTTCGATGAAGTCGCGGAAGCGCGATGATGTGGTGAACTCCAGGCTGAACGGCTCGAAATAGCTGCCGATATGGATGAAGGCGGGGTCCTTGGTGAAGGGCAGGGAGAGGATGGGATGCTGCAGTCCGAGGTAGAAATCGCGAATGCCGCCCTGCACCGGCGCGTTGAAGGGCGTTCCATATTGCGAGCCGGCGAAATCATATTGCAGCTTGTAGAACCAATATTTCGCCGCCTTGCCTTCGATTTCGAGGCGCACCTGACGCACGCCCGCCTGATCGGACCAGCCGTTGAGCGGCTGAGTAATCCCGCCGCCGTCGAATTGCATGCGGCCGCCGATCTTGAAATTATAGGCCTTGTCCGCGGTCTCGACGAACAGCCCGTTCTTGAAGGAAACGAAAACCGGCGGCATCAGCGGCGTCGAGGATTGTTGCTTCGCGGCGGCTCCCGAAGCTTCAGCCGCTGTTCGCGCGACGCCTGTGGCGTGCTGCGCCTGCTCTTTCGCCTCGCGCGATTGACGCCGTAGCTTCGCGACTTCCGCTTCGAGCGGCCGCAGCTTGGCGATCTGGGCTTCGAGCGCGCGCAATCTTGCTTCCATGGCGTCGTCGCTTGAGGCGGCGTTCGCCGCCGTGGCCGCCAGAAGCGCCGCGAGCGCGCTCCCCGCGGTTATATGGCTCCTCGCAGAGAATGCCGGTTGTTTCACTGCATTTGCTCCTCAATCGATGGCGACGCAAAAGTGTCATGTCGCTGTAACAATAAGTTGCAACTTTATATTTTCTTGTGTTTTTCTGGCGGCAAGAATTATTGCTCGCACACGTCTCAATGGCGCCGTGCGCTGGCGCGCGCCGCGACAGAGCGGCATGCGTTTTTTCGCGCAAAGCGCCCTTTGAACTTTTGGAATCGATTACGTTATCCGCGTTTGGGCGATTGCGCCGTTATGCGGCGCGATCTGGCGCGAATCGTTCGAAAGCACGGCGCGACTGCGTCGACCGCGAGGCAGGACTGGCGAGGGGGTGTGGGTATCGGCGGCCGGGGCCGCTTATCGATTCGTCGCTTCGACGAAGCCGATGAGCCCTTTGAGGAGCGTAACGGGATCGGGCGGACAGCCGCGAATATGGAGATCGACCGGAACGACCGCCGCGACGGAGCCGACGCAGGCGTAGCTCTCCGCAAAAACGCCGCAGCCAAAGGCGCAATCGCCGACGGCGATCACCCATTTGGGATCGGGCGTCGCCGCATAGGTGCGCTCCAGAGCTTCGCGCATATTCTTGGTCACCGGGCCGGTGACGATCAGCGCGTCGGCATGGCGCGGCGAGGCGACGAAACGCAGGCCGAATCTTTCGATATCGTAGTAGGCGTTGTTCAGCGCGTGAATCTCAAGTTCGCAGCCGTTGCAAGAGCCCGCGTCCACTTCGCGGATGGACAGACTGCGCCCCAGTTTCTGGCGGATGGCGCGCCCCAGCGTATAGCCGAGCTCGGCGACCGAGGCCGCCTCGGGCTTTGGCGGCGACTCGGTCAGAGCGCGGCGGAGCAAACCTTGAAGCAAGAATTTCTGCATGGCGCGGCGGTCTTAAAGGTCGGGCCCCGAATAGGAGCAGTTGAAGGACTTGTTGCAGAGCGGGAAGTCCGCGACGATATTGCCCTTGATCGCCGCTTCGAGCAGCGGCCACTGGAACCAGGAGGGATCGCGCAGATGACAGCGCGCGACTGCGCCGTCCGCGCCGATGCGCAGCCAGACGAAAATATCGCCGCGAAAGCCTTCGACGAGCGCCGCGCCCTCGCATGGCGCGTCTTTCGTCGGCTCCCAGTCCTGCATGATCGGACCTTGCGGGAGATGGTCGAGAATATGCGCGACGATTTTCAAAGAGGCCCTGATCTCGTCGAAGCGGACCCAGACGCGCGCGTCGACGTCGCCGTCGGTCGAGAGGCCGATTTCGAAATCGAACTCGGAATAGGGGGCATAGCCGACGGCTTTGCGCGCGTCGAACTCCCGTCCCGACGCGCGGCCGACAAAGCCGCCGCAGGCGTATTGTCGGACGAGTTCCTTGCTGACCACGCCCGTTCCCACCGTGCGGTCCTGCAGCGAGGTGGTGTCGCCAAAGAGCGCGATGAGGCGCGGCGTCATCAACTCGATCCAGTCGAGAAGCCCGCGCAGCGCCTGCTTCCCGTCTTCGTCCAGATCCGCAACGACCCCGCCGGGCGCGATGCGGTCCATCATCAGTCGATGGCCGAAGCAGCCTGAGGCGGCGCGCAGGATTCTTTCGCGCACGATCGCGCAATGCGCATGCATGAGCGCAAAAGCGGCGTCGTTGCAGATCGCGCCAATATCGCCGAAATGATTGGCGAGCCGTTCGAGCTCGGCCATCAGCGCGCGCAGATGCAGGGCGCGCGGCGGAGCCTCGAGGCCGAGCGCCGCTTCCACCGCCTGCGCGAAGGCGAGGCCATAGGCGACCGTGCTGTCGCCGGAAACGCGCGCCGCGAGATTCGCCGCGCGCGCGATCGACGCGCCCGCCATCAATTGATCGACGCCTTTATGGGTGAAGCCGAGCCTTTCCTCGAGGCGCACGACGGTCTCGCCATTGGCGGAAAAACGGAAATGTCCGGGCTCGATGATCCCCGCATGGACCGGGCCCACGGGAATCTGATGCAGCGGCTCGCCTTCCGCCGCGAGAAAGACATAAGGGTCGCTTGTCGAAGCGATCTCCTCGCGCGCGCCGCCGGGATGGCGCAGCCCCCATCTTCCATGATCGAGCCAGCGCCTGTCGTCGGGCGCGCCTTCGGCCTTGAGGCCGTAAAGATCGGAGATCGTCCGCTCCAGCCGCAGCGCCGGCGGATGTACGCGTCCGACCGACGGAAAGCTTCCTTTCGGGCAATCCAGGGTGACGATGCGGATGCGCGGCGTCTCGCGCTCCAAGATCGCCATGTGAACCTGGGCGCTTTCGCCCCAGAGGCTGACCAGGTCGAGCCGGCCTTTCGCGAGTTCCTCGGCGACGGCGAGCCAGCCCGCCGCATCGACGCTCTCGCGCGGCCAGGGCCGGCAACCCGCATCGGGCGAAGGGGGCGTTATTTCCTTAGGGGCGATGTTCATCGTTGCGACGCTCATCCGAGGAGCCGGGCTACGTTCTGGAACCAGGCGACGATATGGGATGGAAGATAGAGGCCTGCGAGCAGGACCAGCGCAAGATGCGCATAGAGCGGAATGACGGAGGCCTTCACTTCGGCTTCGCGTCCTGTCGGCTCGCCGAACGCCATTCCGGTGAGCCGCAGCAGCAGGGCGCCGAATGCGAGGAGCAGGCCGAACACGAGGGGGATGGCGAGCAGCGGCTGACGAGCGAAGGTGGAGCTCACAACCAGAAACTCGCTCATGAAAATGCCGAGCGGCGGCAGGCCGACGATCGCCATCACGCCGGCGACGAGGCCCCAGCCGAGTATGGGCTGGCTTTGCGTCAGTCCCCTGATGTCGGCGATTTTCTGCGTGCCGGAGACCTGCGTGATATGCCCGACGGCGAAGAAGATCGCCGATTTCGTCAGGCTGTGCATGGTCATGTGCAAGAGGCCCGCAAAATTCGCGAGCGGCCCGCCCATGCCGAAGGCGAAGGCGATGATGCCCATATGCTCGATCGAGGAATAGGCGAAGAGCCGCTTGATGTCGTCGCGACGGTAAAGCATGAACGCCGCCAAGATCAGCGAGAGCAATCCGAGCGTGATCATCAGCGGCCCCGGCGCGATCGCCGCGGCATTGGCGGTCAGCAGCATTTTGAATCGCAGCACCGCGTAAAGCGCGACATTGAGAAGAAGGCCGGAAAGAACCGCCGAGATCGGCGTCGGGCCTTCCGCATGGGCGTCGGGCAGCCAGGCGTGCATGGGCGCAAGGCCGACCTTGGTCCCATAGCCGAGAATGAGAAAGACGAAAGCGACATTGAGCATGCGCGGATTGAATTGCGGCGCCTGCTCCATGAGCGTCTTCCAGACCATGGCGTCATAGCCCTGGCCGATCGCCGGCTCCGCCGCCATATAGACGAGAATCGTGCCAAAGAGGGCGAGCGCGATGCCGACGCTGCCGAGGATGAAATATTTCCAGGCGGCTTCCAGCGCATGCGGCGTGCGATAAATGCCGACCATCAGCACGGTGGTGAGCGTCGCGACTTCGATCGCGACCCACATCAGGCCGATGTTACTCGCGAGCAAGGCGAGATTCATCGCGCACATCAGCGTCTGATACATCGCGTGATAGAAGCGCACATTGACCGGGCCGAGCTTGCCCGTCTCGATCTCATGTTCGATGTAGCTCGCGCTGTAGATGCTCGTCGTAAAGCCGATGAAGGTCGACAGCACGATGAAGACGATGTTGAGATCGTCGACAAAGAGATAGGTTCCGGTTTCCGGCTCGGTCAGCAGGAGAATGAGCGCGAAGAGAAAGGTCGCCCCCGAAGCGCAGAGATTGATGATCGCCGAGCGCCGATATTCCGACTCGAAGGCGAGAACGCAGGCGGCGATAGCCGGGATCGCGACCAGCATATTGGAGACCAGAAAGAGGTTGGAATTCATCTGCGCTCTCCCCGGAGGCGATCAAGCTCATAGAGATCGACGGTGTCGAAGCGCTCGCGAATGCGAAACAGGAAGACGCCGATCACGATAAAGGCGATGAGAATCGAGAAAGCGACGCTGATCTCGACGACGAGCGGCATGCCGTTGGCGCCCGCGGCGGCGAGGATCAGTCCATTCTCCAGGGACATGAAGCCGACGATCTGGCTCACCGCATTGCGTCGCGTCACCATCATCAGGAGGCCGAGCAGCACGATCGCCATGGCGAAGGCGACGTCTTCCCGCGCCATTGGATCGGCGCTCGCCGTCGCCGGCAGCACGACGACAAGCGACAGCGCCATCAGGAAGATGCCGATGAGCATCGTCACGCCGACGCCGCCGATGACTTCCACCGTGCGGTGAATGCCGAGCCGCCTGATGATGGCGCGAAGGCTGAATGGGATGATCAGCGCCTTGAAGATCAAGGCGATGGCCGCCGTCACGTAAAGATGGGGGGCGTCCTGGTAATAGGCCTGCCAGGCGACCGACAGGGACAGGATGACGGCGTGCAGGGCGAAGATGTTGATGAGCCCCGACAGCCGGTCCTGATAGAGCAGCATGAAACTCGTGAGCACCAGCGCGCCCGCGAAAAGATGCGCGATGTCGAAGGTTAAGACGTCCATTACAGGCTCCGGGTCACGAAGACGAGCAGAGTCGCGAGGAGACCCAGCATCAAGCCGGCGCCAAGGAAATCCGGCACCCGGAAGACGCGCATTTTCGCGGTCGACGTCTCGAAAAGGGCGAGCAGGCCGCCGCCGATCGCAAGCTTGAGGACATAAGTCGCGGCGCCGATGGCCATGTCCTGCGCGCCGGCGTCGCGCGGCGCCAGCCCGAAGGGGAAGAAGACGCAGCCGATGAGCGAGATGTAGAGGAGCAGCTTGAGCGCCGAGGCGAGTTCGATCAGCGCGAGATAGCGTCCGGAATATTCGAGGATCATCGCCTCATGCACCATCGTCAGTTCGAGATGCGTCGCCGGATTGTCGACCGGTATCCGCCCATTTTCGGCGATCGCCACGATGATGAGGCCGATGAGCGCCATGCCCACGGAAACGCGCAGCTCGAAATTCGAGACCATATATGCCGCGATTTCCGAGAGCTGCGTCGTTCCGGCGATGAAGGAGACGGTGAAGACGATCATGATCATCGCCGGCTCGGCGAGCGAGCCGAACATCGCCTCGCGGCTCGAGCCGATGCCGCCGAAGCTCGTGCCAATGTCCATGCCCGCCAGGGCGAGGAAAAAGCGGGCGCTGCCGAGAAGCGCGATGATGGCGATGAGATCCGCGGTCCAGCTGAACATCAGCCCCGTGGCGAATGTCGGCACGAGCGACGCCGCGACCCAGGTCGTCGCGAAAATGAGATAAGGCGCCGCGCAATAGAGCCATGAGGCGTTGTCGGCGACAACGGCTTCCTTGCGCATCAGGCGGATGATGTCGCGCCAGGGCTGAAGGATCGGCGGCCCCCGCCGGCGCAGCAGCCGCGCCTTGAACTTGCGGATATAGCCGATAAGCAGCGGCGCCAGCGCCAGCACGAGAATCATTTCGGCGGCCTGCGCGAAGAGATCGAAGATGAGCCTCATAGCGCCACCATCACCAGCAGGAAGACGAGCGCGCCGAAGACGAGCGCCAGATATTCCTGGATCGTCAGGAAATTGAGGCCGTTCAATCCCGAGGCGCAGGAGACGACCGCGCGCGTCATGGGCGCATAGAAATAGTCGTAGATGCGATCCTTGATTGTGACGGTCAGGCGCGCGGGGCGCATCTCTCCCGGCAGGGGCATGTCGAGACGCTCGCGCGCCGCGAAGGCGATGACGCCGAGCGTGCGCCGGATCGGCTGCGCGAAACTGCTCGCGCTATATTGGGTCGCGGGACTCGGTTCGATATAGCCGCAGTCCCAGGCCGGCGCGCGCCGCGCGCCGCGCGGCCAGTATTTCTGAATGACATATCTCGCGCCGAAGGCGGAGAAGAGGATGAAGGCGAAGACCAGAAGCCCGTTATAGGAACTGCGGCTCTCGGCGACGGGCGCGATAGAGAGCCAGGAGATTTCCGACTGCGCCGGCATCCGGCCGCCGACGAAGTCGAGCGCGGCGGGCGAAATCGTATCGATGAGGAGGCTTGGCAGAAGGCCGGCCATGAGACACAGCGTCAGCAGGCCGGCCATGGCGCCGATCGACCAATCGTCGGCGTCATGCGGCGTTTTCGGCGTCGACGCTCTGGCGCGGCCGAGAAAAGTGATGCCGAAAGCGCGAATGTAGCAGGCCGCGCCGAGCGCCGCGCTCAGCGCCAGCGTCACGCCGACCGCGGGCACGAGCAGCTTCAACAGCCATTGCGGCAGCGACGGGCTGAGAAGGATCGCCTGGAAGACCATCCATTCCGAGACGAAGCCATTGAGCGGCGGCAGAGCGGAGATGGCGATCGAGCCCCCCAGAAACAGGAAGGCGGTTTTCGGCATGGCGTGTATGAGGCCGCCAAGCCGCTCGATGTTTCTCTCTCCCGTGGCGTTGAGCACGGCGCCGGCGCCAAAGAACAGGATGCTCTTGAACAGGGAGTGGTTGAAGACGTGAAACAGCGCCGCCGTGAAGGCGAGCGCCGCCGGCACCGCGAGGCCGTTCGCCTTGAACGCCAAGGCCAGGCCGAGCGCGACGAAGACGATGCCGATATTTTCGATCGTGCTATAGGCGAGAAGTTTCTTGAGGTCGCTCTGGATCGTGGCGAAAAGGACGCCGATGAGCGCGCTCGCGGCGCCAAAGGTCATGGGCTCTATGCCCCACCAGAAGGCCGGCGGCCCGAGCAGATCGAAGGCGACGCGAATGAATCCATAGACGGCGACTTTCGTCATCGCGCCGCTCATCAGCGCGGAGACGTGACTGGGCGCGGCGGGATGCGCAAGCGGCAGCCAGACATGGAGCGGCGCGAGGCCGGCTTTCGAGCCCATGCCGATCAGCGCGAGCGCCAGCACAAGGCCAGACTTCCAGCTCTCTTTCGATGAATCGCGGATGGAGGCGAAGTCATAGGCGCCGCCGACGCCGCCAAGAACGCCAAAGGCCATGAGCAGGGCCAGCGCGCCAAAGCTCGCCATCAGCAAATAGACGTAGCCCGCTCTTCGGTTCTCGGCGTCGTGATGTTCGGCGAGCACCAGCGCCCAGGAGGCGAGCGACATGAACTCCCAGGCGACGAGAAAGGTAAAGGCGTCGTCGGCGAGCACGACGACGTTCATCCCCGCGAGAAAGGCCGGATAGAACGGCAGCACGCGCATCGGATTTTTTTCATGCGCGGCGTAGCCGATCGCATAGGCGCTCGCCGCGACGCCCGCGAGATTGATCACGGCGAGGAAAAAGGCGCTTAAGACGTCGATGCGGAAATGCATGCCGATCCAGGGCAGGCCAAGCGGCGCCGTCGTCGTCAGCACATTGGCGCCGCGTGGAATGACCGCTGCGATGAAGAGAAGCAGACAGAGGCCAATGCAGGCGCGATAGACGATCCGACTGATGTCGGGGCGCCGTCCGTTGAAGATCGCAAAGGCGCTCACGCCAACGAGCGCGGCGATGCAGGTCAACGCCAGATAGAGCGGCATATTTCGTCACATTCCCTTCTACGCGAGGGCTCGCATGATGATTGCGTCGGTCGTCGCGACGGAATGTTCTAGCCGTGGGCGCTGCGTTTGCGCGGCGCCAGAGGATGTTTCGACGTCGCAACGTGCTGATCGAGTCCCCGAATTTCCGCGCGTCCGCCTTTGCCCTCATAGTCCTCACAGAAATGGTGGAGATTTTCCATCACCGTGTGGTCGATGCAGGAGGAATTGGAGAGGTCGAAGACGACCGTCTTGCCGGGAGGCAGTTTCGCGAGCTCGCTCTTGAGGAAAAGATAATTGCCGAAAAAGGCCGCGCCGCCGATCTTCACATGATAGACGCCCGGCTCCGTTTCGACGATGTCGCGGCTCACCTTGAAAACCTCGTTCCAATTCACGCTTCGCCAGAAGTGGAAGATGAACTCCGCGGCGATGCCGATGGCGACGCCGATGAGCAAATCTGTGGCGAGCACGCCGGCGATGGTGATGACGAAGACGCAGAGCTGATCCCAGCCGATCGCCAGAGTCTTGCGAAACTCGCGCGGAGACGTGAGCCGGTAGCCGGTAAACACCAGCAGCGCGGCGAGCGACGTCAAGGGAATTTCGTGGATCACTCTTGGAAAGAGGACGACGAAGATGAGCAGGAAGAGGCCATGGAAGAAATTCGCCCAACCGGTTCGCGCGCCATTGGTGACATTGGCCGAACTGCGGACGATTTCGGCGATCATGGGCAATCCGCCGATGAAGCCGCAGATGATATTGCCGAGGCCCACCGCGGCGAGGTCGCGATTGAGGTCGGACGTGCGCCGAAAACGATCGAGCTTGTCGACCGCCGCGGCGCTGAGCAGACTTTCGAGGCTCCCGACGAGACAGATCGTGACGACCTGTTGCCAGAAAACCTTATGGCCGATCAACGAGAAGTCCGGAAAGGCGAAGCCCGCAAGGAAGTTTTGAGGGATCGACACCAGAAATTTGGGACCGATGGTGAATTCGTGATGCGGCAGGAACTGGGTGTCTGGAAGGAAGAGGTAGATGTGCTCGTCGTCGAGATCGAAATATTGCCCGAGCGCCATGCCGACGATGACGACAAGAATCGGCGCCGGCACCATTCGAAGATAACGATTGCGAACGACCGACCAGGCGATGAGGATCGCGAGACCAAGGCCGCCGATGATGGCGACCTCCGGATTCATATCGCGGATGCTCGAGGGGATCGCGCCGATGGTCTGAAACAGCGTGTCGGCGTCGGGCTTCACGCCGAGCATGACGTGAATCTGCTTGGACATGATGATGACGCCGATCGCCGCCAGCATTCCGTGGACCGCCGACGACGGAAAGAAGGCGCTCATCTTGCCGGCTTTCATCACGCCCATGAGCGTCTGAATGACGCTGGCGCAAACGATGGCGGCGAGAGCATAGCGGTAGCCGGCCTGCGCATCGCCCTGGCCAAGTTCATGGACGGCGTCGAGAACGACGACGATCAGGCCCGCAGCCGGCCCCATGATGGTGACGTAGGAGCCGTTGATGCGGGACACGAGCAGGCCGCCGACGATAGCGGTGATGATGCCCGCCTGGGGCGGAAAGCCGGAGGCCATCGCAATGCCCAGGCAAAGGGGCAGGGCGATGAGAAAGACGAGGAAGCCGGAGAGCATGTCCGCCCGCCAGTTTTCGGCAAGACCTGCAAGTCCGCTTTGGGGGATCGCTCGCGCGAGAAGCCTGTTCGCCATGCTGTCCTGATCTCTTCGAGAAACTGGGAGCGCCCCCGTTTGCGGCGCTTGCCGCTGCGGCGACGCGGAATCGCCTTGCGTTCCGCCGCGAGGGCGACGCAAACTCAATCTGCCATCTTATGCGATTAGCCGCCGGCGCGGCGTGAGAAGAGCTTGAGCGTCGCTCTTCACCGCGCGTCGGCGCAAGGTCTTAAGGACTCTGACGGGAGGGGAGTTTTTGACGGCAGCGTCGCTCGCGTCATTCATCGTCTCCTCCATCATGCAGCGCACATTAGAACAAGCCGTGGACCCCGATATTTCTCGTTTTTTTCGCCGGACTGGCTCTTGTTTCTGGAAGATGTCTCCTCCGCGGCGTCAGTAAGAATGCGCCGTTTTCCGCAGTATCGCGATGAATTTCCGTCTAGAAAGATGGAGCAAAGGCTGCATTATAGGTTCACGAACACGGAGCGATTGCAAACCCCTTGGTTACTCCTCTTTCAATTCTCCTCGTAGAGGACGACGCCGAAATCGGCGAGTTCATCTCGCTCTATCTGGCCAATCACGATGCGCGGACGACCGTCGTTCCGAACGGCGCGGAGATGGACGCGGCGTTCAAGTCCGGGTCGTTCGATCTCCTCATTCTCGATTTGAATCTCCCCGGCGAAGACGGGCTTTCGATCTGCCGGAGAGTGCGGTCGGAGAGGCCGATTCCGATCATCATCCTCACCTCCAAGGGCGAGGACATCGACAAGATTCTCGGGCTGGAAATGGGGGCGGACGACTACATTGTGAAGCCCTTCAATTCGCGCGAATTGCTCGCGCGCATTCGCGCCGTGCTGCGACGCAGCGACAATCATCATGCGCCCGACGATGGCGCGCTGCGGCAGGCCTATCTCTTCTCGGGGTGGCGCGTCGATATTCTCTCGCGCCAGGTCGTCGCGCCCTGCGGCATGAGAGTGGCGATGACCGGCGCCGAATTCGACCTTCTGCACGCGCTTTGCGAAAATCCCAATCGCGTATTGACGCGGGAGCAGCTTATCAACATGACGCATGGCCCGACCTCCGGGCCGTTTGAACGGAGTATAGACGTGTTGATCAGCCGGCTTCGGCAAAAAATTGAGGCCGACGCAAAGAAGCCTCTGCTCATTCAGACGGTGCGCTCCGAGGGCTATATTTTTTCCGCGCAGGTCACTCGGGCATGACCTCACGGGTCTTTTCCTGGCGGCTTCCGCTCAAGCGTTTAGCCGTTCAGATTACGCTTCTTATTCTCGTCTCCATCGTCGCCTTCCAGACGATCGTGATCGTGATGTTTCATGTCCTCGACGTCGAAGGCAGGCGGCACATCGTCGATCAAAGCGATTTCATCGCAAGCGTGATCGTCGCCATTGACGTCGCCGATGTCTCGCAGCGCGCGCATGTGCTTTCGGAGTTTTCGCGCGCCGCGCCCTACGCGAATATTGCAATCGTGGAGGCCCGCCCTCCTTTCGTCGATCCTTTGGACGATGATAGCGAGGACAGTTTCGATAATGAGATCAAACAGGTCGCTGCGCTGCTGTGGGACGACGCCGATGTTTTTCGCGCGGTCAGCCCGCAGCATGAGTTGCTGGCGGTCGGCTTGCGCAAGGGCGGCTACGCCCTCATCTCGATCGCCCAGCATCGAAAGCCGCCGCGATCCGTCTGGCGCTGGCTATGGCAGGACGAGCCGGGCGAGCCCTTCATCCTTACGCCCTGGGCTCGCGCCGCGCTGTCTTTCTTCATGTTTGCGGCGATCTTCGTTTTCTGGACGTCGAATGCGATCATGGCGCCGCTGAAGAATCTCGCGAAATATGCGGAAGGGATTCCAAACGACGTCCAGAGCGACACGCAACTGGCGGAAAGAGGCCCGCAGGAAGTTCGGGAGCTGACGCGCTCGATCAATCGGATGCAGGCGCGCATTCGCCAGATGATTGCGGCGCGCGCACATGTCCTCGCGGCGGTCAGCCATGATTTGAGAACGATCATCACCCGCCTGAAACTAAAGGCCGAGTTCATGTCGGACCGGGAGCTGCAGCAAAGAATGCTGCGCGACATCGATCTGATGGACGCGATGCTCTATAAAAACCTTCAATATTTGCGCGCCGAGGGCGACGATACGTCGGACATATCGCTCATCGATCTCGACAGCGTGCTGCAGACGGTGGCGAACGAATTTGGCGATCTCGGCTATGACGTCAAATATGATCGCGGTCCTCGCCAGATGATTCTCGGCTCGCTCAGCGACGTCCAGCGCATCTTCAATAATCTGGTCGAGAACGCGACGCATCATGCGAAGACGGTCGAAATTTCCATGGCGGAACTCCCGGGCGAGCGCATTCAGGTCGATGTCGTCGACGACGGGCCGGGAATCCCCGCGGAGGCCAAGGAAAGCGCGTTTGAGCCCTTCGTGCGCGGCGAGCCGGCGAGAACGATCAACAAGCACAGCGGATTCGGGCTCGGCCTGTCTATCGTGCGCTCGCTCGTGGAGCATCACGGCGGGACCGTGCAGCTTCTCGATCGCGCGCCGCATGGGCTGATCGTTCGCGTGGTTTTGCCGCAAGCCGTCGAGGGGAGCGAAAAGTCAGCCGCGGCCCGCTAGAGCAGGATCGTTTGAGAGGAGATCGTTTGCGATCCCGTCGCAAACGTGAATCCTGCTCGATCTGCTTAAATTAGAGTGAGATTCACGTTCTTCCTGGAGGCGCGTCGCGCTTCCATGAAGAACGATCTCGCTCTCAGCGTCCCTCGTCGCCAGCCACGCTCACATGATTCGCGCGAAGGCCGCCGCGCCGGCGCGATCCTGCTTGCGCGGCGCCTCGGGGGATTCGCCGGTTTTGGAAAAGGCCGAGGCGATCTTGGCGTCCATGTCGTCGCCAAATACCGCTTCGATGCTTTTGACGCAGATGACGACCTGGTCGTTCGCCAGCCGGTAATAGATTTGTTTCGCGGCGCGGCGGGTGTCGACAAGCTGCGCGCGCCGCAATTCCGCGAGCTGCTGGCTGAGGGCCGGCTGCCCGATCATTGTCAGCTTCTCGATCTCGCCGACGGTGCGCTCGCCCAGCAGCAGGCAGGAGAGAATCATCAGCCTCTGCGGCTGCGCGAAAATCTTGAGCTTTTCGGCGGTTTCATTCGCGCGTTCGCGCGATTCATAGATCGCTGTCATTTAGATCGCCGTCACTTGTCCTTGCGCGTCTTATAGAACCAGTCGTACGGCGCGCCGGGCTTTAGCGCGTGCTCGAGGTTCGTTGGCGGCGGCGCCAGGAGATCGTCGCCCGGCCGCCAGCCTTCGGGGGTCAAGACGTCGCCGGCATGCGCGCGTTGCAGCGCGGTCGCCAATCGCAGCATTTCGTCGACGGAGCGGCCGACGGTGAGCGGATACCAGGTCATGGCGCGAATGACGCCGTCTGGATCGATGAAATAGCTCGCGCGCATCGCTGACGAATCCCTGGCGAATTCGTCGAGCATGCCGTAGGCGCGGCCGATCACCATCGACGGATCCTCGACGATGGGGAAGGGCACGACGACGTCGAAAATTTCCTGAATCGCGCGCACCCAGGCCATGTGCGAGAAAAGACTGTCGACCGAGAGGCCGATCAAGGCGCAGCCGATCGCCTCGAATTTTGGCGCGGCGCGCGCAAGCGCCACGAATTCGCTCGTGCAGACCGGCGTGAAGTCCGCCGGATGCGAAAAGAATACGACCCATCGCCCCCGATATTGGTCGAGGCGCACGTCGCCCCACGTCGAACGCGCCTGAAAGACCGGCGCCAATTGGCCGATCCGCAAGCCGCCCCCGACGGGCGGCGCGGGAAGATTCGATTCTTTTTCCATTGCAACCATCTGCGGCCTCGCGTCGCTTGACACAATCAATTTATATAATTACATGATTTATGAAAATATGTATCTTATAAAAGGGAGCGCTCCAATGGAAGACGCCAATCTGGCCGCCGCGGCCGAGCAGATTCTGCGCGCAGGAGGTCAGCAACACCTTGTCGTCAAAAGCTTTTTTGACGAACCGACCTTCACCGCCAGCCATGTCGCCTATGATCCCGCAACCAAGCGCGCCGCCATTGTCGACAGCGTGCTGAACTTCGATGCGGCCTCCGGCCGCACCTCCACCCATTCCGCGGACGCCATCGTCGAATTCGTCAGCGCCGAGGGTCTCGGCGTCGACTGGCTGCTCGAGACGCACGCCCACGCCGACCATCTTTCCGCCGCGCCCTATCTTCAGCAAAAGCTCGGCGGCAAGCTCGCGATCGGCCGCGAGATCACCACCGTTCAGCGCCTGTTTGGCGGGGTGTTCAATTTCGGAACGGAATTCGCCCGCGACGGCTCGCAGTTCGACAGGCTGTTTGACGACGGCGATCGGTTTTCCGTCGGCGACATTCCCGCGATCGCGCTGCATGTTCCCGGACACACGCCGGCCGATATCGCTTATGTGATCGGCGACGCCGCCTTTATCGGCGACACGCTTTTCATGCCCGATTACGGCACGGCGCGCGCGGATTTTCCCGGCGGCGACGCGCATCAGCTCTATCGCTCCATTCGCCGGCTTTTGTCACTGCCGGAGAAAACGCGTCTCTTTCTGTGCCACGACTACAAAGCGCCGAACCGCAACGTCTTCGTCTGGGAGACGACGGTCGGCGCGCAGAAGAAAAGCAATGTGCATGTGCATGACGGCGTCGCCGAAGAGGCCTTCGTCGCCATGCGCCAGAGCCGCGACGCGACGCTCGATCTGCCCGATCTGATTCTGCCGTCGGTGCAGGTCAATGTGCGCGGCGGCAGGCTTCCGCCGGCCGAAGACAATGGCGTGCGCTACCTCAAACTTCCCATCAACGCCTTCTGAGGCGCTCGAAAGACCGCAGCTCCTCGCGCGCCTGTTGCGGCGCCGGTTCGCGCGATCGAACGATGAAAGAGGACATTATGAGCTTCAAACAGCTAACGCCCCTGTTTTCCGTTTCCGGTCAGATCGCGGAAGAAGACGTCGCCACGGCGGCGCGTTCGGGATTTCGCGCCCTCATCGACTGCCGCCCCGATGGCGAAGAGGCGGGACAGGCGAGTTTCGCTGATGTATCGGCCTGGGCGGCGAAACACGGCCTTAAGGCTTTTCATACGCCGGTGACGCCGAGCGACGTCAAGGACGCCGACGTTGAAAAATTCGCGGGCGCGCTCGACGCCGCGGAGGGGCCGGTTCTCGGCTATTGCAAGAGCGGCAAGCGCGCGGCGACGCTTTGGGCGCTGTCGCAAGCGGGCAAGCTCGACGCCGCCGCCATTCTCGGCGCGGCGCGCGGCGCCGGCATGGACCTGTCGGCGATCGCGCCGCGGCTCACGGCATGCGGCTCCGGTTCAGGCGGCGAACAGAAAACATATGACGTCGTCATCGTCGGCGGCGGCAGCGGCGGCATTGCGGCGGCGGCGAGTCTGCTGAAACGGCGCCCGTCGCTCTCCATCGCGATCGTGGAGCCCGCCGATGTACATTATTACCAGCCGGGCTTCACGCTTGTCGGCGCCGGCGTCTTCGAGCCGGAGACGACCAAGCGCCCGATGGCCTCGGTAATGCCCGACAAGGCGAATTGGATCAAGCAGTCCGTCGCGAGCTTCAATCCTGAGTCGAACGAACTGGCGCTCGCCGACGGATCGATTCTGCGCTATCGCGCGTTGATCGTTTCGCCGGGGATCAAGCTCGATTGGGAGGCCATCCCCGGCCTCGTCGAGACGCTCGGCGAGAATGGCGTGACCTCCAACTACCGTTACGATCTCGCGCCGCGCACGCATGCGCTGGCGCAGGGCCTGAAGCGCGGGCGCGCGCTCTTCACCCAGCCGCCGATGCCGATCAAATGCGCCGGCGCCCCTCAGAAGGCGATGTATCTCTCCTGCGACACATGGCGGCGCAATGGCGCGCTCGATAATATCGAGGTCGAGTTCCACAATGCGGGCGCCGTGCTCTTTGGCGTCCCCGCCTATGTGCCGGCGCTGATGCAATATGTCGAACGCTACGACATAAAGCTCTGCTTCGAGTCGAAGCTCGTCGCCGTCGACGGCAAAAGGCGCGTCGCGACCTTCGAACAAAAGGACGCCGAAGGAAAGGCGACAGGCGTCGAGCGCGAATTCGACATGCTGCACGCGGTGCCGCCGCAGCGCGCGCCGGACTTTATCGCAAAGAGTCCGCTGGCCGGCGAGACGGGCTTTGTCAGCGTCGCGCCCGATACGCTTCAGCATACGCGCTACCCGAATGTCTTCGGCCTCGGCGATGCGATCGGCACGACAAACGCCAAAACCGCCGCCGCCGCGCGCAAACAGGCCCCAGTGGTCGCGATCAATGTTCTCGCGACGCTGGACGGCAAGAAGCCGCATGTGGGCTATGACGGCTATGGCTCCTGTCCGCTGACGGTCGAGCGCGGCAAGATCGTGCTCGCCGAATTCGGCTATGGCGGCAAGCTTTTGCCGAGCTTCCCGAAATGGATGATCGACGGCACGAAGCCTTCGCGCATGGCCTGGTTCCTCAAGGATCGGATGCTGCCGCCGATCTATTGGCGCTGCATGTTGAAAGGCCGCGAGTGGCTTTGCGATCGCCATATGATCGAAGAGAACGCCGAACCGGCGTCGAAGTGACTGCGTAACGTGACGCTGCAACTCCTCCAATATGCCCTTGGCGCGGGGAGCGGCGTCGCGGCCGGATTCGCGCTCGGCCTCATTGGCGGCGGCGGCTCCGTTCTCGCCGTGCCGCTGTTGGTGTATGTGGTCGGCGTGCGCGATCCGCATGTCGCGATCGGCACCAGCGCCATCGCGGTGGCGGTCAACGCCGCCTTCAGCCTTCTCAGCCATGCGCGCGCGGGCCATGTGAAATGGCGCTGCGGCGGCATGTATGCGTCGGCCGGCGTCATCGGCGCTCTTATCGGATCGACAATTGGAAAGAGCGTCAATGGTCAGAAGCTGCTCTTCCTCTTCGCGCTGGTGATGATCGCGATCGGAATTTTGATGCTGCGCCGGCGCGGCAATCCCGGCGAACCAGGCGTCGAATGCACTTTGGAAAAGGCGCCTAAGGTCTTGAGCTTCGGCCTTGTCACCGGGCTTTTTTCAGGTTTCTTCGGCATTGGCGGCGGCTTTCTCATCGTGCCAGGGCTCGTCGGCTCGACCGGCATGCCGCTGCTGAACGCCGTCGGCACGTCGCTCGTCGCCGTCACCGCATTCGGTCTGACGACCGCGGCGAATTACGCCTTTTCTGGATTGGTGAACTGGCTGCTCGCCGCCGTCTTCATTTTCGGCGGCGCCCTTGGCGGGCTCTTGGGCTCCATCGTCGCCAAGCGCCTCTCGGGAGAGTCTGGCCATTTGTCGATCGCCTTCGCGCTGATCGTTTTTTCCGTCGCCGGCTATATGCTGTTCAGGTCGGCGGGATAACCCTTGGTCTTCGGCGAGATCGTTCTTGACGCATGCGCGTGCGGAGCGGAGGGCGCGCCGAGGCGACGATCGCGGGGAACGTCGAGACAAAGTCCCCCGCAAGAGCGTCAGCGCCTTTTACAGACGCCTACTGTCGCGTGAAGCTGTCCGCGCCGGCGTTGATCGACGCCCATTCTTGACCGACTTCAACCTGATTTGTCATTTGCCACAGCGTGTTGATCGTCTGTTTCGGCGCGCTGGGGTTGAGCTGGCCGACCCACGCGGTGATCGCCTGGAAACCTTGCCAATGCACGACGAAGGCGATCAGGTCTCCATTCACGTATCCGCTGAGAACGCCTTTGGCCTTCTTTCCCTCGCTGCTGACGGCGCTCACATATTCTCCGAGAATGATAAATCCGTCCTGCTTCAGCGTCATTTCGGATTGCAGCTCGTTTACCCAGCGTCCTGAAAAATCAACGACCGGGCCGGTTCCTGCCTGCGCATGCGCAAGCGCAAATTCATGAGACATATCGTTCTCCTTGGCTAATGAAGTTTTTCGGCAAGCACATATGAAACGCCGCGAGAGGGCGCCGAAGGCGCCGCCTCGAAGAGGATTATATCCCTTGCTCCGAATATCACTATAGAAATTTGTGTAAACGCGCCGATCCGCGAAGCCCGCGGGATCTTTA
The DNA here is from genome assembly GCF_036576025.1 of Methylocystis borbori. Lineage (NCBI taxonomy): Bacteria > Pseudomonadati > Pseudomonadota > Alphaproteobacteria > Hyphomicrobiales > Methylocystaceae > Methylocystis > Methylocystis borbori. Next base: position 60,658 of record NZ_JAZHYN010000004.1, read on the forward strand.
AGCGATCTTTCCACCGCATATAATGAACGTCCGCCGCGTTCTGTAGCTACGCTGATCCCGAGCGGCGGCCTTCATGCGTCGCTGACGTTCGATGCGCCCCGACCCTGGATGTGGCGGCGGGGCGCCTGTCTTTCCTAAACGAAAGCCATCCGCTCACTTCTTCTTTGCCGCTTCCAGATGAGTCAGCGCCTCCGCGGCATGTTCAGTTGCGCCTTGGGCGTTCGATTTCTTGCCTTCTGCAATCGCCGCCTTTAGGTGCGAGACGCCTTGCTCGACATGAATATTGTAGACGCCCTTCTGAGCGGCCTCTGCATGCGTGAGGGCGGATTCAGCATGCGTTACGAGCACCTCCGCCTGGCCTTGTTTGCCGTGATCGACTGCCGCTTTCGTGTGCCTGACGGCTTCGGCCAAATGATCCTCCGCCCACGCGGCTTGAGGCGACGCCAATGCGGCGAGGCCGAGCCCAAACGTAAGCGCAAACGCTCGACGATTCATCTGCGAATCCTCCTGTCGTGAAACAATCGATCGCCAGCTAAGCGGCGGCCATTTTCGCTTTCATCTCCTTTTTGCGTTTGGCGAGCTGAGCTCCGAGCGCCATCAGGTCAACGCCGCTTTCCCGCGCCTCGGGAAACATCTCGTTCTCTTCCTCGCCGACATGATGCAGCACATATTCGCCCAGCACCTTGATTTTGGCGTCGAAGAGTCGATCGTCTGGCGTCATGGCCTGAATTTCAGCAATGAGCTGTTTGGCGCTTCCATGTTCGACTTCGGCTTCGTCGAGCAAATCATCGTCGTCGATGGCTTTGCGAAGAGCGGGATAGAAGATTTCTTCCTCGATCTGCGCATGGATCGCTAGCGCTTGGCAGATTTTTCGGGCAAACGCCGCTTTCTCGGCGGCGTCTTCAAGCTTCTCAAACTCCTTGAACCAGGTCTTCACCTCGCGGTGATCGTCTTTTAGCAGTTTGATCGCATCGGCGGGTTTGGCGGAGCTTCTGGCCGCCGCGCGGCTCATCCTCGAGCCGGTCCGTTTGGCGCTGGTCTGTGTGTTGGGCATGATGTTTCTCCTTTACATTTGACGGCGCGCCCCTGCCGGAATCGGCGGAAACGCCGTCGATACGATTAGGCGTCCAGCTCAACCGCGAGCTCGCGAACCCAATGGCGTAGCTTCGCGCATGTTTCGACGAAGGCGGCCGCATCCGCGTCAGTCGAAATTGAAACGCAACCTTCGTCGAGACTCTCGGCGATTCCCGCCTTCTGCAACAAAGGCAAGGCGCCGTCGGCGTAGCCAATGAACTTGCAATGCGCGAATGCGTCGCTCGCAAAATCCCGCGCCGCCGCGTCCTTCGCGAGTTCGTGGCCGCCCGCGTCGGAAGCGACGATCGCGACGGCGTCGTATAAAACCGACGGCCCGCCGCCGATTTTCTGCGCCGCTGGAAGCGTGCTTCCGTCGGAGAGAATGGCCCCGCCGATGTGTGGCGCGATGACTTCATAGACGGCGCCCGCCTTGCCGACGGCCGCGATCAACGAGCGGATCAATTCGGCATTCGCATCATCGGTCACGAGAATGCCGAGCTTTCGGCCCTCGAATGAAGTCGGATGCTTGAGGATGCTTAAGGGATCGGAAGCTGGAAGCCGCAGCGTCGGCCGCGCAGCCTTCGCGGGTTCTGGAAGATCGAGGCGCAAGCCTTCCGCCACGCGAGCGGCGAGCGAATCGTCTATGTTAAGGAGGTGTGAAACCACCCGCGCGCGAATATCGGGGCGCTCGCATTTGCTGAGTTCGAACACGAGCGCGTCGCGGATATGTTTCTGCTCGACAGGCGTCTGGCTAAGAAAGAACAGCCGGGCCTGACTGTAATGATCGGCGAAACTTTCCGGGCGAAGCCGGACTTTGGTCTCGCTGACCTCTGCGGCGAAAGTCGGAAAGCCCTTATCGGGGGCCTCTCGCGGACCGCCCATCGCCCCCCAGCTATTGGGTTCGTAATTGACCCGTCCCTTGGGATTTTTCATCGCCATATGCCCATCCTGTTGGAAATGGGTCATAGGACAGCGCGGCGCGTTAACCGGAATATGCGTGAAATTGGGGCCGCCCAGCCTTTTCAGCTGCGTATCCAGATAGGAGAAATTGCGACCTTGGAGCAGCGGATCGTCGCTGAAGTCGATGCCGGGAACGACATTTTGCGTGCAAAACGCGACCTGTTCCGTCTCGGCGAAGAAATTGTCTACCGTGCGGTCGAGCACAAGGCGGCCGACAGGCTCGACGGGAACTTGCTCTTCAGGAATGAGCTTGGTGGCGTCAAGCACGTCGAATTCGAAGCTGTCGGCGAATTTCTGATCGAAGAGCTGCACGCCGAGCTCCCATTCAGGGAAGTTTTCTCCCTTGATCGCATCCCACAGGTCGCGCCGATGAAAATCGGGATCGGCGCCGTTGATTTTGACCGCCTCGTTCCACATGACGGATTGCAGCCCGAGCTTCGGCTTCCAGTGGAATTTGACGAAGGTCGACTCGCCTTTCGCGTTGATCAAGCGGAAGGTGTGGACGCCAAATCCCTCCATGAACCTGAACGAACGCGGAAGAGCGCGATCGGACATGACCCACATGATCATGTGGAGGCTCTCAGGCGTAAGCGAGATGAAATCCCAGAAATTGTCATGCGCGGATTGCGCTTGTGGGAAATCTCGGTCCGGCGCCGGTTTCACCGCATGGATAATATCCGGGAATTTGATCGCGTCCTGGATGAAGAAGACAGGAATGTTATTGCCGACCAGATCCCAGTTTCCTTCATTGGTGTAGAGCTTCACGGCAAAGCCGCGGACATCGCGCGCAAGATCGGGCGAGCCCTTGCTGCCCGCGACTGTCGAGAAACGCACGAAGGCGGGCGTCCTGTCGCCCTCACGCTGGAACAAATCGGCGCGCGTCACCTTGGAAAGTGATTTGGTCAATTCGAAAAATCCGTTCGCGCCGTAGCCGCGCGCATGAACGACGCGCTCGGGAATGCGCTCATGATCGAAATGAAAAATCTTCTCCCGAAAGTGAAAATCTTCGAGAAGCGCGGGTCCCCGCGCGCCAATGCGCAGCGTATTCTGATCGTCGGCGACGGGAACGCCCTGCTGAGTCGTCAGGACGCCCGTTTGCTGCGTCGCCGTTTGATGGGTTTCTCCGCCATTTCCCTGAGGTTCGGAATAAGAATTCTCGAATTGGGCGGACGCCATCTCCGCCTTAGCGGCCTTGCTCTTTCCGCGATCAGCGGGAGATTTGGCCGAAGCGGGCGCGCGTGGCTTTGACGCCATATGGAGAACTCCTGACATTAAGAAAAGACTTGCAGCGCGCGCAGAGAAATTGCGCGACACGAGACTTAACCAGCGTCGGCGCGACTTGTTCCCCCCTCGCCAAATAGGAGCGGCAGTGAATCGAGGCCTGTAGCTCGTGCGCGGCGCGCGCGACCTTGTCGCGGCGTTATGGCCACGCTCTCGCGGCGCGTCCGATCGATGCGCCGATGTGGGCGCGCCGTCTATTTTATGAAGGGGGCAGTCCGGTCGAAAAGCGCCCGGCTTTTTGACGTGGGCTTAATCGCTCCTACTTAATGTCGCAGACGTTACGGTTAGGGCGGAGCGCCATGGATAAAAATAAGACAACCCTGGAACATGCCTTCGAACTCGCCCGCTCGGGCCAATGCAATTGCGTCCCTGATCTTATCAAACGCCTCAATCAGGAAGGTTATCATATTCATCATATACAAGGCCCGCTCCTTAAGAAGCAGCTTGCGCTCTTGATCAAAGAGGCGAAGAGCGATGCGTCTCATCCAGCTCCGACAGGCCCCTTCGCCGAGAACTAGGGCTCGGCCAGCGGCGGCAAGAGAAGAATGAGGCCGTCGAGGCGCCCCACGCCCCCACTTTAGTCAACGCCGCACCCCTGAAACCAGTGAGTTTTGCCGTTAGCGTCTCTCTTCGCGCGGCGGCGTACGAACGGCCTGGGAGGATCGGAAATCGTTCCAACTTTTCCGGTTGCTCGATCCTTATTATGTCTGATATCCCGTCAGAGCGAGCAAAGGCGCGGCAGCAAGGATTAATGACCTGCCGATTGTATTAGGGAGTAAAGCCTTTGCTGTTGCAAGTTTAATTCACGAAACGTAATGTCAACCCAAAACAATACAAGGCGTTTTCAGTGAATTTCGAGTAAGCGTGAGGATGACGGGGTGGCGCCTCTCGGCTTAAGAGCAACCTTGAAAAATAGATCGGGCGATTTTGGGGTTCGGCGCCGAGCCGCAACGCCCGGGCGGAATTTCGGCTTTCTGAATCACTTTCACATGGCCGCGCAGATGCGCGCCTATGGCGTTGTAGAGCCTGCCCCTAAAGAACAGTCTGAGGGACGTAATTGAGCTCAGTTCGACACTGTATCGTCACGGAAGAATATTCTGGCGTGAACCGCAGCGGAGGGATTGGAGCCTGCTCAAATGGACTCGCCGGGCTGCTGATCCGTCAAGGCTTGACGGTAGACGTTCTGATAACGGATTTATCCTGCTCGTCCCAAAACGCGATCAACGCCAAAAAAACGTCTGTTCTCCCCAATTTCATTTTTCTTTCCGATGTCTTCCGACAAGACCGGGCTGTCGACGCCCCCGTCGACGCGATATCTAAAGCCTTTTGCGTCTATCGCTTCCTGAAAGACAAGGAATATGAAGTTCTTCATTTCAACGAATGGATGGGCTCCGGATTTTTCTGCGCGATGGCGCGTCGCCAGGGCCTGCTCAAATCGCGAATTGTCACGCATCTGCATGGCAGCTCGGAATGGGTGCGGCGGCACAATCTGTATTTTCCGGAGATAGAGGATTACGAGCGCGAAGGCATTGAAAACTCGCAAATTGAGAACTCGGATATCATCATATCGCCGAGTAATTATTTGCTCGAATACTATAGAAATTCAGGACTGTCGTTGCCCACGGCCAGGAAGATCAATTGGGTGTTGCCGCAATGGGTTTGCGGTTCGGACGTCCTGCCCGGAACGCCATTCTCCACCCGGGCGGTTTCCCCCCAGACGATTTCGGAGCTCATTTTTTTCGGGCGTCACGAGCGCCGCAAGGGTTTTGATCTTTTCGTCGACGCCGTCGCTCGTATGCCAAAGTCCTACCAGCCCGACCTCACCTTTATCGGACGGTTCGACCGCGTAGGCCAGGAGTTCAGCGGCTCTTACGTTTTTCGCAAGCTTCCTGGTTATGCGGGACGCATCCGTTTTTATGACCATCTCGATCAGGAGCAGGCGCTGTCGCGCATTCTTCATTCGAGGGCGGCGCTCTGCGTAATGCCGTCGCTGATCGAAAACAGCCCTTGCGTCATCGGCGAATGCTTGACGATCGGCGCGCCGTTTCTGACGACCGACGTTGGCGGCGTTTCCGAACTCATTGCGTCCGAGTGTCAAGCGCACTGCATGACGCTTCCAACGCCGCAGGCGCTCGCCGAAGCGCTGTATCGTTGTTGGACAGACGGGCTGCCGTCCATACGATCGTCGTTTATCCCGAAGACCATCGCTCAAGATTGGCGGGAATGGCTCGGATCGCTCGACAGCGGACCTGTCCCTTCTCCCGCCGAGGAGCCGATGCATCCGCTCGTCTCGATCTGCATGGCTCATTACGAACGCCCGGCGACGCTGCGCCACGCTCTCGAGGCGTTGATGTCCCAGACCTACGATAACATCGAGATTATCATCGTGGACGATGGCAGCGAACGTCCCGATGCGCACGCCTACCTCGACTCGCTCGAAAGCCGGACGCACCGTTTTCCCATCAAGGTTGTCAGATCAAAGAACAAATATCTGGGCGCGGCTCGAAATCTCGCTGCGTCGCACGCCAAGGGCGAATATGTGCTGTTCCACGACGACGACAATTTCGCAGAGCCGACCGAGGTCGAGACCTTTGTGGCCGCCGCCCAGCGTTCCGGATGCGACATTCTGACAAGTCAATATTGGGTTTTCCGCGCCGGCGAGGAACGTCTCCCGCAGACTCGTAAAAAAATGAAGTTCTTCCCAATTGGGATCGGGGGCGTATTTTCTTTCTTCCGCAATCGGTTCGGCGACGCAAACGCGCTTATCAGGCGCAGCGCCTTCGAAGCGCTCGGAGGCTTCACCGAACTCCACGGCGTCGGCTGGGAAGATTGGGAGCTGTTCCTCAGGGCGTTCCTTCGCGGCGTCAAAATGGGGATCGTTCCCGAACCTCTTTTCAATTACCGCCTGAGCGCGAGCGGCATGCTGGCCACAGGCAACGTCCTGCGTAATCACGAACGGCTCTTTGCTCTGGTTGACGAGGAGAAGCCGCGATTGAATGCGGATTTGCTGCGCTATGCGCAGCGACGCAGCGTCGGGCAGCAGGTTCTCGATCAGCTCTGGTCCGACCTTGAAAGAAGCCCCGCATCCGACATTCATCAGCAGCTCATCCCGCTTGATCCCGCTTCAGTGGAGGCGCGCAGGAAATTATCCGACCTCGCGTTTACGATTGGCCGAGTCGCTGACGCCATCGAGATCGGCGTCATGGATTATAATCAACGCGAAAAAATGTTGGCCCTGGCCTCGGGATTGGCTCGGCCCTCCGCGCAAAAGGTGCGGGAGAAGATTTTCGTTACGCCCTCGCGCGAGGCGTCGACTCCAGCGGTGGCGTTGAGAGGGTGGGCCTATGTAAATGGAGGAAAGCCGATCATTCCCCGATCATTCGTCGTGGATGAGGAAGCCTTCGAAACGATTGCGTATGTGCGCAGCAAAAGACCCGACGTTATCGAGCATCATAACCTCTCGGTGGACGAGCCGCTCGGTTTCACGCTTTTTGGGATACAAAAGGCCAGGGGGTGGCGCGGTTTCGGCCCTCGCAGGGAGAGACGGCGGCGAATTCCGACGACAACGAATTTTAAAGTCGCCCTGCTGGACAATCATAGCGACATAACCGCGCATATCGATGAGATCGAATGGTGCTGTGAAGTCACAGTTCGGACGCCAGAACATTCATCCGTCGCGTCGCGCGTCTCTGTGGATAGCGCTCGCCCAACCCACGTCCTGCTAAAAGGCGGCGACGGGTCTTATGCTTTTGGAGAACGGCTCTCGCCGACGATCGTATGCTTCGACATTCGTTGGCCTTCGGATACGCTGACTTTTATTCTGCCCCGCGACGAGAAATCCGACATAATCTTCGAAACGCTCGAGTAGCGGCGGGTCGGCTCGATATGGTTGTCGAGCCGCCTCTAGTCCTGAAGCTCCGCCTCTCTCGCGGGTCATGGCGTCGATGTTAGTAGTCGCCGGATCCGACCAAGGGATGGATGCCGCTGCCGCTACTATTGCGGCCGCTCCGCTGCGTCGAAGTCTGGCGATTGCGCTTCGCGATCTGCGCTATCGGATCGGCCTTCGACGCCGAGACCGGATGAAGGCTGATCGGGGGCGTGGCCGCTGCGGGCAGGGAGGCGGAGCAAACAAAGATTGCGGCAAGAACGTAACGCATATGGTTACCCCTTTTGGCCGATGGCTATGCCGCGAACATATAGCACGTTTTTCTTTCGCCTGGGAGGACCAACGCCGCGCCAGCGAACGCCTTCGGTCGACTCTCTAAAGTCCGGCATTGCCGGATTGAGGGAGCGCTCGCCCGGCGAGGGGCTCGGCGGCGGCCGGGGAAATCATTTCGCCCCCGGGCTCGTCTCACGAAAGAAATCCTAATAGCGCCTTTATGTCCTTCGCCCGCATGTTTCGCGTCGTTCGATCCGCTTTGGCGAAGGCGAAGGCGCGACCGCGACAGCGATGGGAGAGGCAAACATGCCTGAATCTATCCTCGGCCTCGGCGTCGTGGCCTTCGTCATTCTAATGGCGAACGGCCTCTTACATAATCACGGACGCCGCGGGCTCCTCGGGATTTGTTGCCGGCTGCGAAAGTAGGAAATGACCATGTTAGACCTTGTGTTTGTCGGCTTCGGCGTCGTTCTTTTCGCGATTGTCGGCGCCTATGCGCGGGCGTGCGGGCGCCTCTAGCGCCTTTCCCGGCTAGGCGGAATCGTCCCATCGACGGAAATCCCGCCAAAGCAATTTACCGGAGCAAGCTCCGAAAAAGTCTGTCGACTTTTTCGGAACTCGCTCAGAGGAGAGATGGGCATGTCCGAACCCGTCACGGGCCTGATCGTCGCCGTACTTCTCGGCGTTTATCTCGCCTATACGCTGCTTCACCCCGAAAAATTCTAATTATGGAGGCCCGGCGCAGGCCGGGTATTAGCCATGACCGCCATTGGGCTGGCGCAGATCGCCATCGTCCTGATCGCCGTGATCGTCGCGGCTGCGCCGCTCGGCGGCTACATATCGCGCGTCCTGAACGGCGAGCGCAGCCTGCTGACGCCCGCGCTCGCGCCCGTCGAGCGCGCCTTCTATAGATGCGCTGGCGTCGATCCCGCGCAGGAGCAAAGCTGGCTTGCCTATACGATGGCGATGCTCGCCTTCAGCCTCGTCGGATTTCTTTCGCTATTCGCCTTGCAACGTTTGCAAGGCGTTTTGCCGCTGAACCCGCAGGGTTTCGGCGGCGTTCCCGCCGATCTCGCCTTCAACACGTCGATCAGTTTCGTCACCAACACCAACTGGCAGAACTACAGCGGCGAGACGACGATGAGTCATCTCACCCAGATGCTCGGCCTCACCGTGCATAATTTCCTCTCGGCCGCGACCGGCCTCGCCATGGCCTTCGCGCTGGCGCGCGGCTTCGCCCGCGCCGAGTCGCCGACGGTCGGCAACTTCTGGGTCGATCTGACGCGCGCAACGCTCTATGTGCTGCTGCCGATCTCGATCGTCGTCGCGCTCGTCCTTGTCGCGCTCGGCGTTCCGCAGACGCTCCAGGGCTCTATCGAAGCGAGCACCCTGGAAAGCGCGAAACAGGTCCTTTCGATCGGGCCTGTCGCCAGCCAGGAGGCGATCAAAGAGCTCGGCACCAATGGCGGCGGCTTCTTCAACGCCAATTCGGCGCATCCTTTCGAGAGCCCGAGCGCCTTGTCCAACATGCTGGAGATTTGGGCTCTACTTGTCATCCCCTTTGCGACGGCCTTCGCCTTCGGGCGCTCCGTCGTCGATTTTCGCCAGGGCCGCGCCATCGCCATCGCCATGCTGATCGTGCTCGTCGCCGGCGTTCTGGTCGCCTATTGGGCCGAAGCGAGCGGAAACCCTTTGCTGACCGATATCGGCGTCGATTCGTCGCCCGGCAATATGGAAGGCAAGGAAGTCCGCTTCGGCGTCGCGACGAGCGCGCTTTTCGCGGCGTCGACGACGGGCACGAGTTGTGGCGCGGTCAATGCGATGCACGACTCCTTCATGCCGCTCGGCGGGCTCATTCCGCTGTTCAACATGCTGATGGGCAGCATCGCGCCGGGCGGCGTCGGCGCCGGCCTCTATGGCTTCTTATTGCTGGCGATCATCGCGGTTTTCGTCGCCGGCCTCATGGTCGGACGCACGCCGGAATATCTCGGCAAGAAGATCGAAGCGCGAGAGATGAAGCTCGCAATGCTGGCGGTGCTGATCTATCCCTTGAGCGTGCTTTGCTTCACCGGCGCTTCGGTGATGCTCAAGACCGGCCTCGACAGTCTGAACAACGCCGGGCCGCACGGGCTCTCCGAGATCCTCTACGCCTTCGCCTCCGCGACCGACAATAACGGATCGGCTTTTGCCGGACTGACGGGCAATACGCTCTGGTACAATACGACGCTCGGCGTCGCCATGCTGCTTGGACGCTTCGCCTTCGTCATCCCCGTATTGGCGATCGCAGGCTCCTTCGCGGCGAAAAAGAAGGTCGCCGCCTCGGTGGGAACCTTCCCGACGCATGGGCCGCTCTTCATCGGCCTGCTGCTCGGCGTGATCATCATCCTCTATCTGCTGCAGTATTTCCCGGCGCTCGCGCTCGGGCCGATCGTCGAGCATTTCCTGATGCTCGCCGGCAAGACCTTCTAAGGAGCAACTCCAATGTCGCATAAAGTCGCCGCTCCCGGCTTGTTCGACGCCGCGATCATAAAACGCGCCGCCGTCGACGCGCTGAAGAAACTCGATCCGCGCCGTCTCGCGCGCAATCCGGTGATCTTCGTCACGGAAGTCGTCTCGGCGGTCGTGACCGCCTTCTTCCTGCGCGATCTACTCGCGCAGAACGGCGCCGCCTTTTTCTCCGGGCAGATCGCCGCCTGGCTCTGGTTCACCGTGCTTTTCGCGAATTTCGCGGAGGCGGTGGCCGAGGGACGCGGCAGGGCCCAGGCGGACGCGCTGCGCAAGACGCGCAGCGACACGCAGGCCCGACGGCTGATCGATCCCGAAAACAAAAGCGGGATGAAAGAGGTCTATGAGGGGGTCTCCGCGCTCGACCTCAAGCCTGGCGATGTGGTGCTGGTCGAGCCGGGCGACCTCATCCCGAGCGACGGCGAAGTCATCGAGGGCGTCGCTTCCGTCAACGAATCCGCGATCACGGGCGAATCCGCGCCGGTCATTCGCGAGGCGGGCGGCGACCGTTCCGCCGTAACCGGCGGCACGACGGTTCTCTCCGACTGGATCAAGGTGAAGATCACCGCCGCGCCCGGTTCGACCTTCATCGATCGCATGATCGCGCTCGTCGAGGGCGCGCAGCGACAGAAAACGCCAAACGAGCTCGCGCTGTCGATCCTCCTCTCCGGACTGACGATCATTTTTCTGATTGTCTGCGTGACCCTGTGGCCGCTCGCGGTCTATTCCGGGGCGACGCTTTCGATCACGGTGTTGATCGCGCTGCTTGTCTGTTTGATCCCGACCACCATCGGCGGTCTCCTGTCGGCGATCGGCATCGCCGGCATGGATCGGTTGATCCGCTTCAACGTCATCGCCACCTCGGGCCGCGCGGTGGAGGCGGCGGGCGACGTCGACACGCTCCTTCTCGACAAGACCGGCACCATCACCTTCGGCAATCGCATGGCGGACGAGTTCGTTCCCGTCCAGGGCGTTTCGGAGCAGGCCTTCGTCGAAGCCGCTCTGCTCGCCTCGCTCGCGGATGAAACGCCGGAAGGCCGGTCGATCGTCGCACTGGCCAAGAGCGTCGTAGGCTTTACGACGCCCAAGCTCGGCCCGGAGGCGCAGATCGTGCCCTTTTCCGCCCATACGCGCATTTCCGGAGTCGATCTTCCCGGCCGGACGCTGCGCAAGGGGGCAGTGGATGCGATCGCCGCGCATGCGCAGTCCGTCCCCGTCGATTTCGAGCGCGCCGTCGAGCGTATCTCGCGCGCCGGCGGCACGCCGCTCGCCGTGTCGGAAAACGGCCGGCTATTGGGCGTCATTCATCTCAAGGACATCATCAAGCCCGACATAAAGTCGCGCTTCGCCGCCCTGCGCGCCATGGGCATCAAGACGGTGATGGTGACTGGCGACAATCCGATTACCGCCGCGGCGATCGCCGGCGAAGCGGGAGTCGACGACTTCATCGCGCAAGCCAAGCCGGAGGATAAGCTCGCTTATATTCGCAAGGAGCAGCAGGGCGGCCGCCTCATCGCCATGTGCGGCGACGGCACCAATGACGCGCCGGCGCTCGCGCAGGCGGATGTGGGCGTCGCGATGCAGACCGGCACGCAGGCGGCGCGCGAAGCCGGCAATATGGTCGATCTTGACAGCGATCCAACGAAGCTCATCGAGATCGTCGCCATCGGCAAACAGCTGCTCATGACGCGCGGATCGCTGACGACCTTTTCGATCGCCAATGACGTCGCCAAATATTTCGCGATCATTCCGGCGCTCTTCGTCGTCGCCTATCCCGAATTGGAGGCGATGAACGTCATGAAGCTCGCCTCGCCGCAATCGGCGATTCTCTCGGCGGTGATTTTCAACGCCCTCATCATCATCGCGCTCATACCGCTCGCGCTGAAGGGCGTCGCATACCGCCCGGTGGGCGCCGCCGCCCTGTTGCGCCGCAATCTCCTGATTTTCGGGCTCGGCGGCGTCGTCGCGCCCTTCATCGGCATCAAGCTCATCGATCTCGCCGTCTCGGCGATGCATCTCGCGTAAGGAAGTCGTCCGATGCTCTCCCATCTCCGTCCGGCGATCGTCATGATCGTTCTTTTCACCGCGCTCACCGGCGTCGCCTATCCGCTTGCGATCACCGGCGTCGCCCAACTCGCCCTGTCGACGCAAGCGAACGGCAGCCTGATCGAACGCGACGGAAAAGTCGTCGGCTCGGCGCTGGTCGGCCAGAACTTTACTTCCGACCGCTATTTTCACGGCCGGCCTTCGGCGACGACCGGCTCCGATCCGGCCGACCCTTCGAAGATGGTCGACGCGCCCTATAACGCCGCGAATTCGATGGGCTCCAATCTGGGGCCGACCTCGAAAAAGCTTGTCGATCGCGTCAATGCCGCGATCGAGGCTGAATTCGCCGCCGGCCGCATCGATATCGTTCCCGCCGACGCCGTGACGACCTCCGCCTCCGGGCTCGATCCGCATATTTCGCCGCAATTCGCGCTGGCGCAGACCCCGACCGTGGCCAAGGCGCGCAACCTCAGCGAGACGCGGGTGCGCGCCCTTGTCGAAGCCAACACAGAGGGGCGCTTTCTTGGCGTGATCGGCGAACCGCGCGTAAATGTGCTCTTGCTCAATATGGCGCTGGACCTCTTAGAATGAGGCTGAGACTCGGAGGGTAGCCGTCTTTGCCGCGCGACGAGGGAGACTTCGACCGCCGACCCGACCCCGACGCGCTCCTTGCCTTGAGCGACAAGGAGGGCCGAGGAAAGCTGCGCGTCTTCCTCGGCGCGGCGCCCGGCGTCGGCAAGACCTATGCGATGCTGGCGCGCGCGCAAGCCGCGAAGGCGGATGGCGTCGATATTGTGGTCGGGGTCGCGGAAACCCATGGGCGCCTCGAAACGCTGGCGCTGCTCAACGGCCTCGAGACGCTGCCGCGCCGCAAATGCGAATATCGCGGCCGGATCATCGAGGAATTCGACATAGACGAGGCCCTGGCGCGCAAGCCCCAGTTGATCCTCGTCGACGAACTCGCCCACACCAACGCGCCCGATAGCCGTCACCCCAAACGCTGGCAGGACGTCGACGAGCTGCTCGACGCGGGCGTCGACGTTTGGACGACCCTCAACGTCCAGCATCTCGAAAGCCTCGCCGACGTCGTCTCGCGCGTCACCGGCGTCGCCGTGCGCGAGACGGTGCCGGATCGCGTCCTTCAGGACGCGGCGGATGTCATTCTGGTCGACATCACCCCGGGCGAACTGCTCCAGAGATTGAAGGAGGGCAAGGTCTATGTTCCCGAGACCGCGCGGCGGGCGACGCAGAATTTCTTCACGCCGCGCAATCTCACGGCCTTGCGCGAACTTGCGTTGCGGCGGACGGCCGAACGCGTCGACGACCAAATGGTCGATTTCCTGCGTCAGGGGGCGATCGAAGGGCCCTGGGCGACGGCGGAACGCTTACTGGTTTGCGTTGGCCGCGACGCAGCGTCCGAGGCCGTCGTTCGCGCCGCCGCGCGCCTCGCGACGGGCCTCAACGCCTCCTGGATCGCGCTTTATGTCGAACGCGCGAGCCAAGGGGAGCCATCCGCGGAGGCTGTCAGAAACATCGACCGGGCGCTCCGGCTGGCGGAGCGGCTCGGCGCCGAAGTCGAGCGCCTCTCGGGAGACGATCTCGCGGGCGAGGTGCTCCGTTTCGCGAGACGCGAGAATATAACGCAGATCGTTCTCGGTCGTTCGCGCGCCGCCCCGCTCTCCAGATGGTTTCGAGGGTCGCTGACCGACGACATCGTCCGGCGGTCGACCGACATCGCCGTCCACATCGTCATTCAGGAAGAAGGCGCGCCGCAAGCCGAGCCGGCGCGATGGAAATTGCCGAGCCTGCCGCAGACGTGGCGAGCCGCCGGCATGGCCGCGCTCGCCGTGACGATCACGGTTTTGATTGGATATGCGCTCGACCAATGGCTTCGCCCGCCCAATCTTTCGGTGATCTTCCTGCTTCCCGTCGTTCTTTGCGCCGCCGGCTTTGGAATTTGGTCGGCCATCATCGCGGCGGTTCTTTCCTTTTTCGCCTGCGACTTCTTCTTCTTCGAGCCGCGTTATGAATTCACGATTTCGCAGCCGCAGGAGTTTCTCGCGCTTCTTGTCGCGCTCGTCGTCGCCGTCATCACCGGCATGCTCGCGAGCAAAATGCGCGACTATGCGCATTACATGCGCCTGCGATCGCAAGCCGCGCAGTCGCTCTTTGAGTTCTCGCGCAAGCTGTCGATGATAACGGCGCTCGACGACATTCTCTGGGTGTCGGCGCTTCAGATCCAAAAGGCCGGCGAGGCGACTTCGGTCATCCTGCTGGTTCCCGATGAAGCCGGTCTGAGGCTGGCCGCCGCCTGGCCGCCGATGGACCAGTTGGACGCGGGCGAGGCCACCGCCGCCCGCTGGGCGTTTGAGAAGAACGAGCCGGCGGGATGGCGGACGGATACGCTGCCCAATGTGCGTTTTCAGTTCCGGCCTCTCGCCACGGCGCGAGGAGTCGTCGCCGTTTGCGGGATCGAGCCCAAGACGCGCGACGAACCTTTTTCCGCTGCGGCGGAAAGCACGATTGCTTCGCTCATCGAGCAGACGGCGATCGCCATCGATCGACAGATGCTCGTTGGCGAGTCGGTCAGGGCCGCGGCTTTGGAAGAAAACGAAAAATTGCGGACGATTCTGCTCTCGGCCCTGTCGCATGATCTGCGCACGCCGCTCACCTCGATCACCGGCGCCGTCACCAGCCTGCGTCAGCTCGGCGAGAAGCTTTCGCCGGAGGATCGCAAGGATCTGCTCTTATCGATCGAGGAAGAGGCCGGGCGCTTGTCGCGCTTCATCGCCAATCTGCTCGACATGTCCCGCATCGAGTCGGGGGCGCTGGCGCCGCGCCGCGACCTCGTGGATGTGGCGGAGGTGGCGCGCGGCGTCGTCGAAAGATGCAAAAAGACATTTCCCGGACGGAAGACGTCGATCAGCATCGCGCCCGACTTGCCGCCCATTCGCGGCGACGCCAATCTACTCGGTCAGGTTCTCTTCAATCTAGTCGACAACGCCCATAAATATGGCGGGCCGACCGGCGCAATCATCCACGCTCGCCGCGAGGGGGCCGATGTGATCGTCACCGTGACCGACGAAGGGCCCGGCGTGAAGACCTCGGACCTCGAGCGCATCTTCGAGAAATTCTATCGTAGCGGTCGCGTCGACGGCCGCAAGGCGGGAACCGGCCTCGGCCTCTCGATTTGTCGCGGACTGGTCAACGCCATGGGCGGAACGATCGTCGCGCAAAGTCCCGCAGTCCGGCGCCGGGGGACAAGGATCGTCATGCGCTTTCCTGCGGCGACAGAAACGAAACAGGGAGAAGCGGCGTGAGCGGCGAGGCGGTGCTTGTCGTCGACGACGAGCCGCAAATCCTGCGCGTCTTGCGCCCGTCCTTGGTCGCGAGCGGCTATGAGGTGCGGGAGGCGGCGACCGGCCGCGAGGCTTTGGCCGCGGCGGCGGCGCAGCCGCCAGATCTCATCATACTCGACCTCGGCCTTCCGGATATCGACGGCAAGGAAGTCTTGCGCAAATTGCGCATTTTTACGCCTACGCCGGTGATCGTCCTGTCGGCGCGCGACCGCGAATCCGAAAAGATCATGGCGCTCGATCTTGGAGCCGACGATTATGTCGAAAAGCCATTCGCGATGGGCGAGCTATTAGCGCGCATGCGCACGGCCCTGCGCCATTCGCGGGATACGGCTTTGGAGTCCGAGCGCGTGGTCGCCGCGGACGGCCTCGTGGTGAATGCGGTCAAACGCCTCGTGACGAAGAACGGCGCGCCGATCAAGCTGACGCCGAAGGAATTCGACCTGCTCGCCTTTCTCGCGCGCCATGCGGGAAGGCCGCTGACGCATAGGGAAATCCTGAAGGCCGTCTGGGGGCCGGCGCATCAGAACGACAGCCAATATTTGCGCGTCTTCATCGGCCAATTGCGGGCGAAGATTGAGGAGAGCGCGTCGACCCCGAAAATCATCCTCACCGAGCCGGGCGTCGGCTATCGATTCGCCGATTCGGAATGACGCATTCTCTATTTCACGGCGCCGGCGGGCGCGCCGCCGCGCCGCGCCCGCTGAAGCCGCGAAGGCGCTATCTTACGCGCCGCCCGGCTCGCCGGTGAATTTCACGAGAATGTCCTGATCGCGCACGACATATTGACAGGCGAGGCGAAACTTCGGCGCGATGTCGTCCACCTCGGCCACGCGGATTTCCTCGGCGGTGATTTTGCCGAGCGATTTGAGCAGGCTCTTCTCTTTCTCGGTGAGATGCGAGCCCATGGTCTTGCCAGTCAGAGTCACGACTTCAATCAGGCACGAGCCGCATTCTCCGTCCTTGCAATCATGCGGGATCGGAACCTTGTGCGACTCGGCGACGGCGAGCACCGTGGATGTATCGCCGGCGATCGCATAGACGGTCAGATCCTTGTGAAGAATGGGAGAAGAGAACGTCACATTGGGCATAAAATATTCCCTCGTTTCGGCGCCGCTCGACGACCTTCATACACAGCCGAGGCGCCGCAGGCCATGTGGCGCGAACTCGGGGGACTATTTGCCGCAGGAAGGAGACCGGATTTCATCTGTCCCGGTCCGGGCCCCGCCAGTTCGGGGCGACCGGGCCGCGGCGCCCATGCGCTCTTGTGCGAGACTTCGGAACGTCAAAGGCCCCCGACCGCGAATGCGAGGGGTTACATCTCGATGCCTAGATAATGTTCAATAGGCAGGATTTGCTTGCCCGCCAAAATCATGTGGCCTATCCCGAATCGCGGCGCCGATTTAAAAACAGGACTTCCGCCATTTATTTTGCCGCTCAGATCAGCGATGCAGCAACTCAAAATACTGGGCCTAATTACATGTCCATCAAGCTTGAAACACTTCATCCGGCGCAAGAGTTTATAGACCGGACGCTGTTGATCACCGGTGGAACGGGCTCATTCGGGCGCGCGGTTCTTCGCCGGTTTCTCGATACGAACATCGGCGAAATACGCATTTTCAGCCGTGACGAGAAAAAGCAAGATGACATGCGGAAGAAGTACAATAGCCGGAAGCTCAAGTTCTATATCGGGGATGTTCGGGATCGGACGAGCCTTACCGTCGCGATGCGCGGCGTCGATTTCGTCTTTCATGCGGCCGCGCTAAAGCAGGTTCCATCTTGCGAGTTTCACCCGATGCAGGCGGTTCTCACCAACGTCGTCGGCACGGACAATGTCCTCAATAGCGCTATCGCCGCCGGCGTCAGTCGCGTTGTCTGTTTGAGCACCGACAAAGCCGTCTATCCCATCAACGCCATGGGCATCAGCAAGGCGATGATGGAGAAGGTTATGGTGGCTGCAAGCCGCAACCTCGAAGGCGTCGGCACAGTGATTTGCGGCACCCGCTACGGCAATGTCATGGCCTCTCGCGGTTCGGTCATTCCTTTGTTTCTCCAGCAAGCTCTTGAGGGCGCGCAGATCACCATCACTGATCCGGAAATGACGCGGTTCATGATGACATTGGAGGACGCCATCGACCTGGTTCTTTACGCCTTCGCCAATGGCAAGAACGGCGACATGTTCGTTCAGAAGGCGCCGGCCGCCACCGTCGACACCTTGACCAAGGCGATACTCTGCCTTTTGGGAAAGCCGGACCATCCGGTCCGGATTCTCGGCTCGCGCCATGGCGAAAAGCTGCATGAAAGCCTTCTGAGCCGGGAAGAGCGCGCGCGCGCGGAAGAGCTGCCGAGTTACTTCCGCGTGCCTCCCGATAGCCGGGACTTGAATTACTCGAAGTTTATCGATGAGGGCGAGAAGCGGCTGACACGCGCCCTGCATGACGACGACTACAGCTCTTTCAACACGACGCGCCTCGATGTCGACGGCATGAAGGAGCTCCTCCTAAAGCTTGAGATCGTCAGCAATGCGGTCGCCGGCGTTCCTTTGTTGGAGGATGATCAGTGAAGGTCCTCGTCACCGGCGCGGATGGATTCATTGGCCGGAACCTGAGGCAGCGCCTTTCCGAACGACGCGATGTCGAGGCGGCGCCCATGACCTCCTCCAATAGCGCCGGCTGGACGCCGGAGGTTCTGGGCGGCGTCGATTTCGTCATGCATCTGGCCGGCGCGAACCGCCCTGACGACCCCGCGGACTTCATGCGGGTGAACCGCGACTTCACGGCGTCGCTCTGCGAAGCCGTGAGTCGCGAAAGCCGAGCGACGGGTCGTCGGATTCCGATCCTCTTCGCGTCGTCGGCCCAAGCGGATCGGAACGACAGCCTATATGCCCAGAGTAAGCGGGCGGCGGAGGCGGTTCTCGCCAAGGCCGCGCGCGAGAATGGAATCCCCACTCACATCTTCCGGCTGCCGAACGTCTTCGGAAAGTGGTGCCGTCCAAACTACAATTCGGCGGTCGCCACCTTCTGCTTCAACACGGCCCGAGACTTGCCGCTGACCATCCATGATCCCGCCGCGTCTCTGACCCTGGTTTACGTCGACGATGTCGTGGAGCGCTTTATCCAGCTACTGGACGGCGCCGCCTCCAACTTGGACGCCAATGGCTTCGAGGCGATCGCGCCCCAGTATCATACGACCGTCGGCGCCGTGGCGGACGAAATTCGTCGATTCAAGGAGAGCCGCGGCGCGCTGACGCCGGGCAGGGTCGGCGCGGGGCTCCTTCGGGCGCTGTACTCGACTTACCTGAGCTACCTGCCGCCCGAAGACTTTTCTTATCCGCTTAGGGAGCACGTCGATCGACGCGGCAAGTTCGTTGAATATTTAAAGACGCCCGATTGCGGCCAGCTCTCCTATTTCACCGCGCATCCGGGGGTCACTCGCGGCGGACACTATCATCATACCAAGATCGAGAAATTCCTGGTCGTCAAAGGGCGCGCGCGCTTCAAATTTCATAACGTCCAAGATGGCCGCAACCATGAGATACAAACGAGCGGCGACAAGGCCGAAGTGGTCGAGAGCATTCCCGGCTGGGCGCACGACATCACCAATATCGGCGACGACGAGCTTGTTGTGATGCTTTGGGCGAACGAGGTCTTCGATCCGGCGCATCCCGACACCTATTCTCATGCCACCAGCTAGGCGCATTGCATGACGAAGAAACTTCGGGTCATGACTGTGGTCGGCACGCGGCCCGAGATCATCAGGCTATCTCGGGTGATCGCCGCGTTGGACAGGAACTGCGACCACATCCTGGTTCATACGGGCCAGAACTACGACTATGAACTCAACGAGGTCTTCTTCAAAGACCTCGAGCTCAGGAAACCAGACATTTTCCTCGCCAGCGCGGAAGAGGGCGCCGGTCCCGCGCAGATGATAGGCAATCTGATCATCAGCATTGATCGCGCCCTCGCCGAGCGCCAGCCCGAGGCGATGCTGGTGCTCGGCGACACCAATAGCTGTCTGGCGGTCATACCGGCAAAGCGGAGAAGAATACCCATATTCCATATGGAGGCCGGCAACCGGTGTTTTGATCAGCGCGTCCCTGAGGAGATCAACCGGCGAATCGTCGATCATACGGCCGATATCAATCTGACCTACAGCCATATCGCGCGCGAGTATCTGTTGCGCGAGGGGCTGCCTCCAGACCAGGTCATCAAGACCGGCAGCCCGCTGTATGAGGTTCTTCACTACTATCGGCCGCGCATAGACGCCTCGCCGATTGTCGCGGAGCTGGGCCTTGCCATCGGCCAATATTTTGTCGTCAGCGCGCACCGCGAAGAGAACATCGATTCAGACCGAGCCTTTAGCCAATTGACGGAAGCGCTGAACGCGCTCGCCGAGCAATATCGGCTTCCCATCATTGTCTCGACGCATCCGCGCACGCGCAAACGTATCGAAGCGAAGAAGGTTGCGTTTCACGCCAACGTCCGCCTCATGAAGCCGCTGGGCTTTTTCGACTATGTGAAACTTCAGATGTCCGCGAAGGCCGTATTGTCGGACAGCGGCACCATCACCGAAGAGTCTTCGATATTGAATTTTCCCGCGCTCAATTTACGCGAGGCGCACGAACGTCCTGAAGGGATGGAAGAGGCGGCCGTGATGATGGTGGGACTCAATATCGATCGTATCCGTCAGGGCCTCGCCATTCTCGACGGCGAGCCCCGCGGCGATCTTCGCGCGACGCGCGAGGTCGCCGACTATTCAGTCGGGAACGTGTCCGAGAAAGTGCTTAAAATATTGCATAGTTACACTGATTATGTGAAGCGGGGGGTTTGGAAGGAATATTGATCTCCCTTTAGCGCGCGGTCGCGGCGCTTCCCGTCGAAAAACGAGCAGGTTTCCGCATGACGTCAACGGCAGAATTGTGGGTCGCTGCGGACAAGGCGATCTTGGCCAACGACTCGAAAGCGGCCAATGAGATCTATGATATTATTTCGCGTCGCGAACCTTCGACGCCGGACGATTTTCTGAGCGTGGGTCTGGCGGCCTATCGCACGGGAAATGTGTCACGAGCGTTGGAAGTCCTGGAGGCCGGGCACGCTCGATATCCTGGAATGCCCGCCCTTGCGGAAAATTTCCTGCGGGTTGGCGTCGAGGCAAACCAAGTCGACCGGCTGCTCAAATCCTTGCAGCCAAGCGCGGGCAAGGAGGCATGCGAGCGCCTGAACGCGCTACGGACAAATTGGAATACGCAGGTCGGCCTGATCCACTACGCCGCGAGGGCTGGCTTTTGGCAAGTCGCCAATGCCGGGATCGAGGCAATGATCAGCGCCTGTCCCGACACGATACCGCTCTGGAGGTTGTCCGACATATTGCTAACGCTTGGCCGCAAGCCGGACGCCGACCGGATTTACCGGAGTCTCGCCGCCCGGCCGGCGGAGAATTCGGAGTTGGCTCTTTACAAAGCCCTTTCCTTGGAGCGCCTTTCCAACCCCGAGGGGGCGGCGGACC
The DNA here is from genome assembly GCF_036576025.1 of Methylocystis borbori. Taxonomy (NCBI): domain Bacteria; kingdom Pseudomonadati; phylum Pseudomonadota; class Alphaproteobacteria; order Hyphomicrobiales; family Methylocystaceae; genus Methylocystis; species Methylocystis borbori. The sequence continues at coordinate 81,544 of NZ_JAZHYN010000004.1, forward strand.
GCCTTGAGGCTGAATTGTCAAAGTGGCCCGGCGCCGCATATCTACGCGAGCATCTTTTCCGCATCTCTTTGGGCATGGGGCAAATTGAACGGATCGTGCGGTTGGTCGATCCCGGCGGCGAGGCCGATCCCCTGGCGGCCGAAGCGCTATTCTCGCAGTTTTCGGACAATCTCCATCACTTGCAGCTATTCGACTACTTCCTCGCGAAGGGGAATCTTTCCCTGGTCATGCGCAGGCTAGATCTGGGCGGCTCCAGCCCATATGGCGGAAGCATCCTCTGGCAGCTCGCCGACAAGATGGACAGGTACGGGTTTGCTTCTGAATCCCGCGAAATTCGTCAGACCCTCATCGACAGGCCACGCCTGACGGCGCTTGACGCCTTCTTTGCCGCGGCGGCGGCGCTCAGGCTCTCGGGCGTAAGCGTCGCCCTCGAAATATTGGAGGACGCCCAGAGGAAATTTTCGCCCCACGTCGAGGTGCAACGCCTCTATCTGCAACTTTGCGCCAATCAAGCAGATTACGAACGGTATTCTAGATTCACGAAGAGCTTGGGCCTTGAGGACGACAAGACCGCCAACTCAATCGCCGATTTTTACAGCGTGGCGGCAAGAAATAAAGCCACCGGGTCATTTGTTCTCAAGTACAAAGTCGTCCAGCGCATGTGCGCTCCGCGCGAATTCGAAGCCGTCAAGGCTGCCTTTCTGGATGCGGTCGCGGAGGCCGAGACGCCAAGCAGCCAAGCGAACGCGCTCGTCTTCTCCAGCAGATATTTGGACTTGGACGAGCCGTTCTCTTCGCAGCTATGGGAGACGCTTCGCGGCAAGGCGGCCGAGGAGGGCGACACAGGCGGCGCCACACTCGAGCAGAAGCAACGGGCCTTGGAGATGTTGTTTCGGCTGACGCCTCCCATAATCCAAGCAGGCGCGAAAGGGTCAGCGCGGCAAATCGACGAGTTCACAGAGGCGTGTCGTACACTAGCGCTTCGGCCGATCCAAATGCGCGAGCCGATCCAGGACATGACGAGAGATTGGACTCCCTGGCAGTATATTTTTTGCTCCGGCGCCATCGACCGATACAACTCGGCAATCGCGGCATTGGAGAACCTGGCCTTTAAGACATGGCCGCGGCTCAATCAGACGGCCGCCCATGTTTCGGCCGGCCTCGCCGGTCCGGGCCAAGGCAGGAGGATACGCATCGGCTTCATTACGCATGACTCGATGCCGATGATGTCTGGCCTGCTGAATGGATTCGACCCGGCCGTCTTCGAGACAGTCTATCTCCGCCCTGGACTGAGGGGTCAAAGTCGGGCGGCGGCTACTTGGATTGAGCGAGCGGAGCGTATAGTCGCATTTCCGGACGATGACAGCTACGCGGCAATCGACGCAATTGCGAGCGAGCAACTCGACATCGTGATTTCCGGTCCGTCGATGGCGAGCATGTTCTTTCCGATGATGGCGCGTCTTGCCCACCTCCAGATGGTGTTGCTTGAGCCGAACTGGACCGACGGTCTCACGAACGCCGACTACTATATCTCCTGGAAGCCCGCCGAGCCGAACGACCCGCGCGCGTTCTATCGAACCAAGGCCGCTTTTCTCGATCACCCGCCCTATTTCATCGAAAGACCTGTCGTCGAACCCCATATTTCCCGGCAGTCAAGAGACGAGGTGAGGAAACGCCTCCTCGGGGTCGGCGCGAGCGACCGCGTTTACGTTTGCGCGAACACGCCCCCGAAGATTCACCCCGACATGGACGCCATCTTCCGCAGGCTGCTTGAGGCCGATCCCGATGGCGTGCTTGTGATTCTCCGCGGCGACTTTCCCCCTAGCGAGACGCTGAGAACGAGACTTCAACAAGAGCTTGGCGCTTTAAGCGAGCGGGTGAAATTCCTACCGGGCTTGAAACAGGAAGAGGCCCATCGCCTCTTATTGTCGGTCGACTGTTGCTTGGACTCATTTCCGCTGTGCGGCATGTCGTCGAGTTTCGACGCGACCATGCTGGGGGTTCCTCTCGTGACGCTTCCGTCGAGCATCCCGTTCGGGCGATGGACCGCGGCGATTTACGACTACATCGGAGTCTCGGGCCTTACCGCAAGGGACCGTGACGAGTATCTGGAGATCGCCCTCCGGCTCGCGAAAGATTCAGCCTGGCGGAGCCAACTGGCCGAAGAGCTGAGGGAAAAAGCCGCTCGCTTTGTTGAAAGCGCCGACAGCTCGACCGAATTTCGATGGTTCATCGCCCAGGCGTGGCAGCGCCATTTAATTGGCCTTCCCCCCGCGGATTGGATTAACAAAGAGTGGCGATCGTAAGCGCTGCTTTGGCTAGCGCTTTCGAAGGCAATAGAGCCCGAAGACTATTTGCCGCCGCCGTACGGACAGTCTTTAATCCGGCTTCGAAACGCCATGGGCCGTGACCTCGGGAATCCTCCCGTTCAGGCGCGCGACACAAAGCCAAGGCGCAGGGGACCATATGCTGTCGCGTCGATCCGCCCTGTTCTCCGCCTTCGCCGCCTGCGTCGCCTTACCTCATCGCTCGCGGGCGCAGGACGGCGCGCCTCTCGGGGAAAAACCCGAGCCGGTTACGATCCTGCGCGTGCAGCGGCGCAATATCGAAGTGAACGGAAAAGCGGCGTCTGTGCTCGGCGTTCGCCAACCCGACGGCGCGCCGGGGCTTGTCACCGAAGTGGGAAGGCGGTTCCGCGTTCGCGTCGACAATGAACTCGATGCGCCAACCCTTATCCACTGGCATGGCTTGGCGCCTCCCTGGCGCCAGGATGGCGTGCCCGGCATTTCCGGGCCGCCCATTTCGCCCGGCGCCAGCGCCGAATATGACTTCCCGCTGCGCTTTGGCGGCACCTTCTGGATGCATTCGCACGAGGGGCTGCAAGAGCAATCTCTGCTCTCCGCCCCGCTGATTATTCGCGATGGACGCGACCCGCCGGGTCGGCAGGAAGCGACGATTATGCTGGCGGATTTTAGCTTCACGCCGGCCGCGCAAATTTATGCCGAGCTGCGGAAGCGAAACGGGAGGCCGGCGTCGCTGACGCCGAGCGGGGCGGCCAAGAGCGGGACTTCGCCGTCAAAAGTGCCGCGGGTCGATGGGGTCGACAAGAGAGGCGAGGCCAAGGGCCCGGACCTGAACGACGTGAGATATGACGCCTTCCTCGCCAACGAGCGTACGCTCGCCGACCCCGAAACGATTCGCGTCGAGCCCGGCGAGCCGATACTGCTGCGCGTCATCAACAGCTCGTCAATGAGCGCCTACCACCTCGATCTTGGGGCTCTTAGCGGCGAGCTTGTCGCAGTTGACGGATTCCGCGTGCGGCCGGTTCCGGGACAGCGCTTTCCGATCGCGGTTGCGCAGCGCCTCGACATTCTCGTCAAAGTTCCGCGCCGTCCCGCCGCCTTTCCCGTACGCGCGATTTTGGAGGGCGAGCGTCGGCAGACCGGCGTGATCCTTGTTGCAGGACGCGCGCCGGTGAGCCGCGTTTCAGAAAATGCGCTTAAGCCATCGCCTGCGCTCACCCTCGACTTGGAAAGGCGGCTGCGGGCTGCCGCGCCGCTCGCCAGCCCCAAGCCAGATCGCACTCACCAAGTTGATCTGACCGGCGAAATGAATGGCTATGTCTGGTCGATCAATGGCGTCAGCTGGAACAAGGACGTTCCGCCGCTGGCCGTCGCGGAAGGGGAGCGCGTCGAACTCGTGCTCCAGAATAAGACTCGCATGTCTCACCCCATGCATCTGCATGGGCACCAGTTTCAAGTAGTGGAGATCGACGGCGAGCGGTTTTCTGGAGCAGTGCGCGATACCGTTCTGGTGACGCCCGGAAGCCGCGTCGTCGTCGAATTTGACGCGAACAATCCCGGCTGGTGGGCTTTCCACTGTCATCTCCTGTACCATCAGGCCGCCGGCATGTTCGCGACGGTGCGTTACATATGACGCCGCTGACAGGAGATCATCTCGGGCGTCGGAACGATGCTCGGCGAAGGGGTCGATTGTCGCTTTTGGCGTTTTCTCGCCCTGAAGTTTAGCGCGTGTGGATTTCGACGGACAAACGAGTCCCGCCTCCGGGAATGATTTCGAGCGCCCCGCCAAGCTGAGTGGCGAATGCCTCCATGATTTTCATTCCAAGGGAAGGCTGCTCTTTGGAATCATTCAGCGAGACGATCCCCGGTCCGTCATCTTCGATTAGAAGACGTAACTGCCCGCGTCCAGGATTCTGGCAAAGCGTGACGGAAAAGACCGAGCCAAGCCCGCGTGAAAAGGCATACTTCACGGAGTTCATCGCCGCTTCGTTCACAAGCAAGGCGACCGCCGTCATCTGCTCGATTGAGAGGTCGCCGGCGCCTTCGAGTTCCAATCGAACCGTTACCGGCAAATCCTTAAAGGAGTTCTGGAGCATCTCGCGCAGAGCCGGTTCAAGACCATTCGCGAATGCCGTGCCGTCATTCAGATGACGATGCAGTTGAGACATCGCCATGATGCGCGCTTCGGCCTGATCCAGGGTTTCTGCCGCGCGAATAGGGTCTTGCAAATTACGTTGGGCTATCCGCAAGAGGCTGACGACCAATTGCAGGTTATTTGCGACCCGATGTTGCAGGTCCTGAAATAGCGTCTCTTGCACCTTCTTTGCATATTCGAGGCGGTGAACAGCCCCACGCAAAGCCGCGACCAGGACGAGAATAAACCCGGCTACGAATATAAATCCGAGTAGTTGGGCAATCGTTGTGCTGCGGTTAAGAGCGAAAGAATCGAATGGCTCCATGAACCAATACCATGCCGCCAACGTAGAGAGTAACAGCACAACGAGGCCATGCGGCCAACCATAGAGCAAACCGGCCGCGGCGACCGCCGGATAGAAGGTCAGGAACTTGATGCCTTCGAAAACCGGCGAGAAAGCAAAACGAATTGCAAGGCTGAGAGCAAATAGCGCTAACGTGGCCGCCCAAGCGGTCAGCCCGGTCTTCTGATTGGATATGCGAGCAATCTTACCCGCCCAAGCCATTAGCCGACATTCCCCATTTGGGCGCTCGCCACCTAAATGGCTGAGTCGCTTTCTTAAATATTTTCACTTTCGCCGATCTTGAAGCGAAATATTCACGACTGCGCGCCGCAAGCGGTCACTTGCAGGTAAAGGCCGCCGTCGTCGCCGGGACTCTTGAAAGACTTCGCTGTCTGTCAGTTCGCAGCCGCCATATCGCGCTCCGACTGCGTGATTCACCTTCGAACCTTGCCGGCGCATTGGCTTGGGGGCAACGGCGAGAAATACTTTGATCGGTCCAGTTTGCCATAAACACCCGAATTAGCCACGTAAATGTGGATTGTCAGCAAAATGTTTTGAAGGAGAGGCTTGGCGCCGCAAGAGGGATTCGAACCCCTGACCCCATCATTACGAAATCTGGAGTAATACTTTCCATACTAAATATTGATGTTCAATTATATTGAAACAATTGGGGATTGTGATATTAAAAGAGTCAGTAGTTGTCCGCTAATTCATTTTGGGGGCCACCCGGGCGTCCGATGAATGTCTCGGAGCCGAGCAAAAAAGCCCTGCGTTCGAAAGATCGATGAAAGCGAGCTTGAAGGGCGCTCCGATCGCTGCGAAAGAGCGCGACTCCACAGTACTGGGCGGGTTGGCGAAGCGACGACTCGCTGGCCACCGAGACAGATTTTCCTCCCTTTCCGTGGCCGCCGCCTTTCCCGCTAAGCGTGGGGCCAGCGGCGTTCGCGGAACCAGTTGCGATAGTCCGTCATCTTCGCGCGCTGCATGGCCGGCGCGTGACGGCTGCACGTCGCCGCCTCGGCGCTCCCGTCCGCCGCGCCCCAGCGCATTTCGACGCAGTCGTTGGGATTGTAGCCCATCTCAAGGTCCGCCGCGCGGTCCATGACGTCTTTGAGTGAGAGCGTCCAGGCCGAGCCGTCGCTGCGCGTATAGGAAAACGTGCGGGCCGCGAGTTCGCTCGCAAGCGCGCTTTGCAATTGCGCCTGCACGCCCGCCGGACTTCCGCCAAAAGGCATCGCGTAACGCTCGCTGCGGCGAGCGACGCGATCGGGGAATCCGCGCACCACATCGATTGCGATCAGCAGGCGCAGATCGCGCGCCGGCGTCGAGAAATCCTCCCAGGCGCCGGTGGTCGCGAAGATCGCCGGACCGTCCGGCATGGATGCCTCGCCGCGACCGCCGTTCTGGAACTTTCGACCGTTTTCGACCGCAACCGCGCGCGTCTTCACCTGCTCTTCGAGCGCCGTGATGGCCGCCATCATCGCACGGGTGGGATCGAGAGGCTCAGGCGACATCACCTCATCCATGCGATCATAGAAATCCTCGGCGCTGAGTTGTGATTGCTCCAGTGAGAAATCGCCATATTCGGGATTTTTGGAGATCTCCGCATTCGTGAGCGCCCGCAACGAGCCGCTCTCGCGCACGAGCGGCCGGAAGCGCTTGAAGCCCGGGCTGCCGAGCGTAGGTTCGTTTGCGAACAGGAAATTGCCGCGCCAGAACCGCTTGCGGGTGACGGTGCCATCCGGCTCGGCGTCGACGGCAAGAAAGACGCCCGCCGCGCCCGCCGACTGCGGAACGCGTTGCACGAGCATCATGACATGCCCATACGGATCGGCGTAGGCAGTTCCGGGACGCAGGGTCTCCTGCGTCAGCGGGATGGTGTAAAAGTCGGACTTGTCGCTGTTCGCCGATGCGCGCACCGAGCCGGAATGGACGACGTCGCCCACAGCCCGCAAATATCCGGCAACGCCCGCCGGCCGCTTCGGGGCGGGCGGTTTGGCGGGAGCGACCGCCGGAGCCGGGGCCCCAGGCTGGACCTGCTGAGGCTGTGAAAACAGTTGCTGCAAGATATTCGTTGGCGCCGCTGCGGGCGTCGGAGCCGGCGCAGCGACGGCCGACGCCGTAGCTTGCTCCGGCGGCGGCGCGGGTCGTGTCACTTCGGGATGCAATATATCGAACCGCTCATTGCATCGCGGCGGCGCGCCGCCGGCCCCGCGCGAGCAATTCGAATAGGCGAAAGGCAGCCCCATCTTGAAGGCAAAATAGGCGCGCAAGAAATAGACGAAATCCGCGCAGTCGGGTTTCAGCGAGAGGGTGATGCTGTCTTCGCCCGTTCCGAGATGATTGAACAGCGCATTGCGCGACGGATTACGCAGCACCTCATGCCACGTCTTCCATGACTGTTCCGCTTCGAGCGGCGCGTCAAAAAGCTTGGCGACCCACGCCGAATACAAATTCTCCGTCGCGCGACTCCATGTGTCGCGCAGCTGCCAGACTTTGCCTTCCGCCGCATGCGACGTCGACGTCTTGTGCGCGCTTACGGCGATTTCCTTCGTAATCGCGCCGCAGGAGAGCGAAGCGGCGTTAAGCGTCGCATGCCATGCGCCAGGCGCTGGCGACGCAACTTCGGCGAACCAGACATAGGGCGGTCCGCCGCGTTGTCCGCGCGATCTGGCGGCGACCCTTCCATCAGGCGCAATCAGCGAAAGTTCGCCGTCGAGCGGCTTTTCCGCGGCGACGAGAACGCGCAACGGCGCGCCCGTCCAGGGCGACGCCGGCGACGGCAAAACGGCGACCTCAGCCGTTTCTTCACAAGCGCCCGAGAAAATTTGGGCGTGGGCTTGCGACAACGGAAAAAACAAGGCGAAAAACGCGCCTGCGACAGGCAAGGATGCAGCAGATCGGCGCGCTGGAATCATTTTCGATTTCCTCTTTTCGGCTTCCAAGTTTTTCGTCAGCGGAACCCGCTCAGCTCTGGCTCTTCTCGTGCGCTGTAGATATCTTTGTGCCACCTGTGACTGTGGCGCGTCAGTAGAGTCCGTCGGCGCTGCAACGCTTCAACGATAGAGAGATTGTTCGTAGCAAAGATTGTTCTTATTAGGGCTGAGCTAATGGTAAAGATACCCAAGCTTCCAAGCACATCCTTATGCAAAAGTTTTTCGGACCAAGCCATCGTCATTTGGACTCAACTTGTACGAGCTCATAGCCTAGGTATTTTGAGAGACGAAGAGACAATCACAAACGATTTGCTTCTAACCTTGCAGTCCGCTCATCCGACCGAGATCGCTACATTTCAATTCCGAAAGGTCGAGGAAAAATTCACAGGAGCCGATTGGGAATGGTGGATAACGGACGGGACTCGGTGGGTTGGGTTTCTTGTTCAGGCCAAAATCCTGAACAGGAACTCCGGCAAATACACGACCTTGCATCACAAGGTTGGAGCATTCCGCACACCCCAGATTAAATTATTGATCGCCGAGGCAGAAAGAAAACGCGTTGTCCCAATATACATTTTCTATAATTACACTTGGAGTACAGTAATAAATTGCTGTGATCCTGGTATTGATACACGCCAGTTCGGCTGCACCGTCGCTCACGCCAATGTTGTACAGAACCACGTAGGTCAAGGCGGGGCGGGGCTTCCAACTCTTGCTGATATTTCCTTGCCGCTGCGGTGCATGGTTTGTTGCGATGAAGGATCTATTTCCCTTCCCGATAGGGCAGCGCGCGCCGTTGCCCGGGCTGCTCGCGTATCGACAACTTTCAATCCATATGCTCCAGACAAGGCTGGAATGGCCGGACCGGGGTCTGACATACGTGAGCCAATTTTCTTGGACTCTCCGCCGCCCTATGTCGAGCGCCTATTAAAATCAAAAAATACAGAAGAACGCCGGCGGGTAATTAGGGAGGTACTAAACGAAGTTGGCGCAGTTCGATCCGTGGTGGTTATGCGCCAATCTCCGCGCCAATCCCCATAGGCATCGCCTTTCGCTTTGCTTCACTTGGCGTGCATGCATCGGACAAAGAGATTGTCGACATGCATCAAACATCAGGAGAGACCCAGCGCACTCGTCCTAAGTATTGGGATGCAGAGCGGTTATTTTAATATCAGCTACCATTTTTCAATTTTACTGGTGCCGCAAGAGGGATTCGAACCCCCGACCCCATCATTACGAATGATGTGCTCTACCAGCTGAGCTATTGCGGCGATCGCGTTGCGCCAACGGCGCGCGGCGCGTCACTCTTATCGACGCCGGGCGGCTTTTTCAAGCAGCCTGCGGGCGCTTGCGGGAAGCTTCGAATATAAGCGGCAAGGACGCCTCACCCGCGCAGCGCCGCAAAGCGCCTATAGGCTTCGGCGATGGCGTGGGCGATCGCCGGCGTGGCGTTCATCGGTGCTGCCGGCCAGTCCTCCAGCGCGCCGGCCCATATGCGGATGGCCCCCGCTTCGCGAAGCGCGCCAAGATAGGCGTCGATCCGGCGGGCGCGGCGCGGCGGCGCGACGACATGGACGGACGCGCCGGTCGCGACGGCTTCGCCAACCATATTCACGCTGTCGCCCGTAACGACGATCGAATCGGCGTTGGCGAGGATCGAGAGATAGGGATTCTCTCCTTCACCGTCCCAGAAGAACCCCCCAGGGGCCACAAGAACCCGTTTCAGCGCCTCGCGCAGCGCCTTAGGCGTACGGCGCGAGGCCGTCGCCATCACGCCATATCCGCCCGCAAGGAGCGAAGCGGCGATATGCTCCAGCTCGGCGATTTGCCCCGCGCCATAGGCGCCATGCCGGCTGTCGCCGCCGATGAGAAGCGCGACGCGGGGGATGGGCAGGGCGGCGAGGCGCGGATCGGGCGCCGCGCGCGCCCCTGCGAGACGCTCCAGCGTGATGCGGTTGGCGGGCGTCAGCGGCGCCACGACATTGTCGCCGGGAAGGGCGTCGTGGCGCGGCGCGACGATAAGGTCGGCCGCGCGCCGGCCCGTCGCGGGGGCGTTGACATAGACGGTGAAGGTCCGCTCGCCGGAGGCGCGCTTCAGCCGCCGGAGCAGGGGGAGCGTCCGCCGGCCCGCGGCAAGCGCGATGTCGGGATAGGGCGCGGCGAAGGCGGCGCCGTCCCGCGGATCTGGCGGCCCGAAGGGCGCGAGCGCGGCGAAGAAGGGACGCGGCGCGATGCGGCGAATATCGGGCGAGAGCCCGAGCGCTTCGGCTATGCCCAGCGTCTGCGCCTCATGGCCGGCGCGGCCGTCCGAGAGGATACGCAGCGTCGTCGCGGCGGGGAGACGCCCCCCGCCTAGCGCCTCAGCCAAAGGCGACCTTCAAAATCTCATAGCTCTTGCCGCCGCCCGGCGTCTTGACCTCGACGGTGTCGCCGACGGTCTTGCCGATCAGCGCGCGGGCGATGGGGCTTGTGATCGACACGCGGCCGCTTTTCACGTCGGCCTCCGATTCGCCGACGATCTGATATGCTTTTTCTTCCTCGGTGTCCTCGTCGACGACCGTCACCGTCGCGCCGAATTTGATCGTCGAGCCGGTAAGCTTTGATACGTCGATGACCTCGGCGCGCGAGAGCTTGTCCTCAAGCTCGGCGACGCGGCCTTCGTTGAGCGACTGGGCCTCTTTGGCCGCATGATATTCGGCGTTTTCCGAAAGGTCGCCATGCGCGCGCGCCTCGGCGATCAGCTGGATGATGCGGGGGCGGTCTTCCTGCTGTCTGCGGCGTAATTCTTCGCTCAGCGCGGCGTAGCCGGCGGCGGTCATGGGCACCTTGTCCACCATTGCTCTTGCTTTCTCGCCTCTCACTAGAACAAAGTCGCCTGCGATGGAATCGCAACGCGAATTCCATCCCAAACGCGAATTCCGCTCTATTCCTTCGATCGGAGTGAGACTCGTATTCTTGATGGACGCATGCGGCGTTCCATCAATTACCGCCCCACTCTATGATCTCCCTCCCGGGCGGGGCGCATCCGCCACGCCCGCCGAAGAGAGTCCCAAACTATCCGCCAAGATCGGGCCGCAAAATGGCGGCCCTGCTTTCGCATCCCGCCCCGAGCGCTTTCCGGGGCGCAAACTCCTCAGATGTCAACCGTCCGTCGGCTGCGGAAAATAATCCTGCAGCGCCCGGACCTTGAGGTCTCCCGACACATAGGCCCGAATCCCCTGGGCGGCCGCGACGGCTCCGGCCAGAGTCGTATAATACGGAACCTTATGCAGAAGCGCCGCGCGGCGCAAGGAGCGCGAATCGGCCATCGCCTGGGCGCCTTCGGTGGTGTTGAAGACGAGCTGAATCGAGCCGTTTTTGATGGCGTCGACGATATGGGGCCGGCCTTCCGAAACCTTGTTGAGCTTCTGCGCGGCGATGCCCCGCTCGACGAGATAGCGGGCGGTCCCCCCCGTGGCGACGACCGAAAAGCCGATGTCCTTCAGGAGCCGCACCGCCGGGATGATGCGGCCCTTGTCTTCGTCCTTCACCGAGACGAAGAGGACGCCCTCGCGCGGGGCCTTGGTGCCGCCGCCGAGCTGGCTCTTGACGAAAGCGGCCTCGAATGAGGCGTCGATCCCCATGACCTCGCCCGTCGAGCGCATCTCGGGGCCGAGCACGGTGTCGACGCCGGGGAAGCGGGCGAAGGGAAAGACCGCTTCCTTGACGCCGACATGGCCGGGCCGCGTATTGGGCGCGGGAAAGCTCGCGAGCTTTTCGCCCGCCATCACCCGCGCCGCGATCTTGGCGATGGGACTGCCGATGACCTTGGCGACGAAAGGCACGGTGCGCGAGGCGCGCGGATTGACTTCGAGGACGTAAATCTCGCCGTTCTTGAGCGCGAATTGCACATTCATCAGTCCGACGACGCCGAGCGCCATGGCAAGGCTTTTCGTTTGCGCCTCCAGCGCCGCGATCGTTTCCGGCGCGAGCGAGCGCGGCGGCAGCGAGCAGGCGGAATCGCCCGAATGAATGCCCGCCTCCTCGATATGCTCCATCACGCCGGCGACGATCGCCGTCTCCCCGTCGGCAAGGCAATCCACGTCGACTTCTATGGCGTCGGTCAGATAGCGGTCGAAGAGCAGCGGATTCTTGCCGAGCACCATATTAATCTGCCCGGTCTTGTCGTTGGGATAGCGCGCTTTGACCTCGGACGGCACGAGGCTTGGCAGCGTGCCGAGGAGATAGTCGTCGAGTTCGTTCTGGTCGCGGATGATCGCCATGGCGCGCCCGCCCAGTACATAGCTTGGCCGTACCACGAGCGGCAGGCCGAGTTCGCCGACGATGATGCGCGACTGCTCCACGGAATAGGCGATGCCGTTTTTGGGCTGCTTGAGGCCGAGCTTTTCGATGAGGCGCTTGAAGCGGTCGCGATCCTCGGCGAGGTCGATCGAATCGACGGGCGTGCCGAGGATGGGCGCGCCCGACTGTTCCAGCCCATGGGCGAGCTTGAGCGGCGTCTGGCCGCCATATTGGACGATGACGCCGACAAGATTTCCGCTCGATTTCTCGACATCGAGGATTTCGGCGACATCCTCATTGGTCAGCGGCTCGAAATAGAGCCGGTCCGACGTGTCGTAATCGGTCGAGACCGTCTCGGGATTGCAATTGATCATAATCGTTTCGAAGCCGGCCTCGTCCAGCGCGAAACAGGCGTGGCAGCAGCAATAGTCGAATTCTATGCCCTGGCCGATGCGGTTGGGGCCGCCGCCCAGAATGACGATCTTGTTCCTGCCCGAAGGCCGCGCCTCATTCGCGGGAACGCCGGCGAAGGGCGCTTCATAGGTTGAATACATATAGGCCGTCGGCGACGCGAATTCCGCCGCGCAAGTGTCGATGCGCTTATAGACGGGGCGCACGCCCAGCCGATGCCGCGCTTCGCGCACGGCGGCCTCCTCGACGCCCGTGAGCGTCGCCAGCTGCGAATCCGAAAAGCCGGCGAATTTGAGCTGGCGCAGATTTTCGGCGTCCTGCGGCAGGCCAAATTTCCGCACCTTGTTTTCGAGCGCGACAATCTCGGCGATGCGCTCGATGAACCAGGGGTCGATCTTGCTCGCCTCGTGGATCTCCTGCGGCGTCATGCCGAGGCGCAGCGCCTGTCCGACGACGAGCAGCCGGTCGGGCGTCGGTATGCCGAGCGCGCCGCGCAGCACATTCATGTCGTCGCCCTTGCCGAGCCCCTCGATCTCGATCTCGTCGAGGCCGGAAAGGCCGGTTTCGAGCGAACGCAGCGCCTTTTGCAAGGACTCGGCGAAATTGCGCCCGATCGCCATGGCTTCGCCCACCGATTTCATCGCGGTGGTGAGGATCGGCTCGGAGCCGGGAAACTTCTCGAAGGCGAAGCGCGGAATCTTGGTGACGATATAATCGATCGTCGGCTCGAAGGAGGCGGGCGTCGCGCCGCCGGTGATGTCATTGGCGATCTCGTCGAGCGTATAGCCTACGGCAAGTCGCGCGGCGACCTTGGCGATGGGAAAGCCCGTGGCCTTGGAGGCGAGCGCCGATGATCGCGAGACGCGCGGATTCATTTCGATGACGATCATCCTGCCGTTTCGGGGATCGACCGCGAATTGCACGTTGGAGCCGCCCGTCTCGACGCCGATCTCGCGCAGAACCGCGATCGAGGCGTCGCGCATGATCTGATATTCCTTGTCGGTGAGCGTCAGCGCTGGCGCGACGGTAATGCTGTCGCCCGTATGCACGCCCATCGGATCGATGTTCTCGATCGAGCAGATGATGATGCAATTGTCCGCCTTGTCGCGGACGACCTCCATTTCATATTCCTTCCAGCCGAGCACGCTTTCCTCGACCAGAACCTCGTTCGTCGGCGAGGCGTCGATGCCGCGCTCGACGATCTCGATGAACTCGGCCTTGTTGTAGGCGATGCCGCCGCCGGTGCCGCCGAGCGTGAAGGAGGGGCGGATGATCGCCGGCAGGCCGATGTCGTCGAGCGCCTCGAGCGCCGCGGGCAGCGTCTTAACGTGATGCGAGCGCGGCGTGTCGAGGCCGATTTTCGTCATCGCCTCGCGAAACAGCTCGCGGTCTTCGGCCTTGTCGATGGCGTGCGCCGTCGCGCCGATCATCTCGACGTCGAATTTCTTCAGGACGCCCATTTTTTCGAGGCTGAGGGCGCAGTTGAGCGCGGTCTGGCCGCCCATGGTCGGCAGCAGCGCGAAGCCGCCGAGCGCGGCGTAGCGCTCCTTCTCGATGATTTTCGCGACGATCTCGGGGGTGATCGGTTCGATATAGGTGCGGTCGGCCATGTCCGGATCGGTCATGATCGTCGCCGGATTGGAGTTGACGAGGACGATCCGATAGCCCTCGGCTTTCAGCGCCTTGCAGGCCTGCGTGCCGGAATAGTCGAATTCGCAGGCCTGGCCGATGACGATGGGGCCGGCGCCGATGATCATGATGGTCGAAATGTCGGTTCTTTTCGGCATGTGATCCTATTGGGCGCCCACAGAGCCGGGGAGCGCGCATAAAAAAGGGCCGCGCTTCCGGCCCTTGGACCGGAACGCGTCCCAAACTTGCCCGTCATATTGTCTCGGGACGCCCGTCGCCGGCGACAGGCTATGCGGGCGGCGAGCGGGGCGCGCGCGGCTCGAAAGTCGCCGCCTGTCTAGACGAGAATGACGCGAGTGTGAACCCCCGGCGCAGGGATTACCCCCGCCGAACTTGTCCGTATTGCCCGCTTCATGCCAAATCGCGCCATGAAGGGAGCGCCTGCATGCCGGTTTTTCGCCTTTTGATTGCGGCCTTCGCGGCGACCGCTTGCGGCTTTGCCGCCGTTGCGCAGGAAAGGCTTGGCCTTTCCGACGTCATCGCCCAATGCGCGGCCTGCCATGGCGCGGACGGGATCGCCAAAAGCGCCGACGTTCCGCATCTCGCCGGGCAGCAGGAGCTCTATCTCTTCAACCAGATCAAGGCGTTTCGTTCCGGCAAGAGGCCGCATAAGGAGATGCGCTATATGAGCCGCCAGCTCTCCGACGCGGAGATGCAGGAGATTTCGCATTTCTATGCCGCGATGCGGCGCTAGGCATGTCGACGGCGCGGCAACTTGCGGCCTATGCCTCGGTCGGCGCCGTCGCGACGGCGGCGCATTACGCCGTTCTCATCGGGCTGGTCGAAGGCGCCGCCTGGCGCCCCGTCCCGGCGACGCTCTGCGGCTATCTCGTCGGCGGGATCGTCGCCTATGTTCTCAACCGCCGCCATGTTTTTGCGAGCGACCGGCCGCATCGGGAGGCGGCCTGGCGCTTCGCGCTGGTCGCCTTTGTCGGCTTTTGCGTCACTTATGTTTTGATGAGCCTCTTCGTCGAGCGCTGGGGCGCGCCCTATCTGCCGGCGCAGCTTGTCACGACGGTGGCCGCCATGTTCGCGACCTTCGCATTGAACCGGCGATGGACGTTCGGGTGAGGGCGCCCTCCGCGCCATAGCGGGGCTTTTCGCGCGTCATGGCCGGGACAAGCCCGGCCATGACGGGACTGTTATTGCACGGCGCGCGCTAGGGCCATTTCACCGCGGGCGGCATAGAAGAGAGGATCGAGTCGACATTGCCGCCGGTCTTCAGTCCGAAGATCGTGCCGCGGTCGTAGAGCAGATTATATTCGACGTAACGGCCTCGCCGCACGAGCTGCTCCTCGCGCTCCGCCTCGCTCCAGGGCTTGGAAAAATTGCGCCGCACGAGTTCGGGATAGATCGCGAGAAAGCTTTCGCCGACATCGCGCGTGAAGGCGAAATCAGCGTCCCAGGCGGAATTCTCCGCGTCGCCCGCGCTGTTGAAATAATCGTAGAAAATGCCGCCGATCCCCCGCGGCTCCTTGCGATGGGCGAGGAAGAAATATTCATCGCACCATTCTTTGAAGCGCGCGTAATCCGCGACCTCATGGCGCGCGCAGGCGCCGCGCATGGCGGCGTGGAAGTCGATCGTGTCGGGGTCTTCCTGCGTGCGCCGCGCGTCGAGCACCGGGGTGAGATCGGCGCCGCCGCCGAACCACGTCTTGGTGGTTACGACGAAGCGCGTATTCATATGGACGGCGGGAACATTCGGGTTCCAGGGATGCGCGATGAGCGAAATGCCGGTCGCGAAAAAGCGGGGGTCTTCGGCGGCGCCGGGAATTTGCTTGGCGAATTCGGGCGCGAAGGCGCCGAAGACCGTCGACACATGCACGCCGGCTTTCTCGAAGACGCGGCCCCGGAGCATGCCCATGTGTCCGCCGCCGCCCGACGCGCCGCCGATGTTTCGAGCGGCGCTTCCTAAAGTCGCGCCGCTAGGGTCCTTGCGATCCCACGGGGTGAGCGTGAAGCGTCCCGGCCTCATCGCTTCAGGCGAGAAGGGCCCGGGCGCCTCCTCTTCCAGCGCCTCGAAAGCGGCGATGATGCGCAATTGCAGCGCCTCGAACCAGTCGCGCGCGGCGGCTTTGCGGCTTTCGAGCTGATCCTGCGCGGCGTTCATGGCTGCCTCTTCTCAGAGCATTTTCCGCCGAAGTGGATACCGGTTCGGCGCAGAAAATGCGTCAATTAAAGAAATTAGAGCGCATTCATGAGTCGATGACTCATGAATGCGCTCTTGAGGCCGCTTCATCACGCCGAGGGCCGCGCCTTGTCAAATCGGCGCGGGCTCGTCCCCTGGGGCTTCAGCGCGGCGCGACGCCCGCCATTTTCATCTTCTCCGCCCCTCGCGCTTCCGATTTGCCGGTGGCGGCGACCGAGAAGCCTTCGCGCAGGAATTGCACGAGCGCGGTTTTGACGTTGCGGCCGCGTTCCGTGAGCTGGGTCGCGTAGCAGGACTTTGGCTCGCCGATCGTCCATTCCTCGCCCTTCGCCTTGGCGTCGCGCATCTCCTTGAGGACTTCGGCGCGAATTTTCGGCGCGTCTTCTATTCTGATCAGCCCGTCGGCGGCGAGATGGAGGTCGGAATTGCGATTCTCGATCATTTTTTTGTCGGGGAATGAATAGTCGCAGAGCTTTCCCTGATCGCCGACATAGAGAATCCGCTCCACCCAGCTCGGCCTGAGCGAAAGAATGTCGGCGGGGAGGAGCTCCTTCATTTCCGCCGGCAAGGAGGCGTAGATCGCCGTCGACTCCACGATCTGGTCGACCTTGAAGGCCGCCTTCACATTGAAGGCTTCGAAACTCTGGACCTGGGTGATCTTGTCGAACAATCGGCGAACGCCAGCGCTCATCTCGGCGAAATTCGTTGCGACGGCGTAAAGGCCAAGGAGCAGCAAAGCCGTGAAAATCGCAGCGTTCAAGGATTTGAGAAGGCGCTCCCAAATGACGAATGAGAAACGAATGGCTTGATGGGACATGGGGGTCCTCCAAGGAATTATTAACAACGCCTTAACATATGGCGCATTTTGGCACGCTAGGAGGGGGGATCGGCTATTTCTGTGCGGGCGCGCACGTAGCGATTTGGGCGATCTGGCGCAGCGCCTCGCCCATCGCCATCGCCGCCGCCGCCGCGACATTAAGCGAGCGCGCTTCGGCGCGCATGGGAATGCGCAGCGTGAGGTCCGCCGCCGCGAAGACTTCTTGCGGCGCGCCGGCGGATTCGCGGCCGACGAGCAGAATGTCGCCCGCCTGATAGGCGCAGTCGAGATAGGAGGCTTCCGCCCGCGTCGAGAGCAGGAGAAGCCGCCGCGTCTCGCCGGCGGCGGCGCGCGCCCTACGCCATTCCTCGAAGGCCGCGAAGGAGGCGTGTCGGTCGATCGTCACATGATCGAGATAGTCCATGCCGGCGCGGCGGAAGTCGCGGTCGCCGGTGGGAAAGCCGGCGGGGCCGATGATCGCCGCCCCAACGCCGAGACAGGCGCATGTCCGCAGCATCGTCCCGGCGTTCTGAGGGATGTCCGGCTGGTAGAGGGCAAGAGTCAGGGGAGTCATGCGCATGTTTGGTCGGGCCATAAGTGATGGAATTTGCGACATATCGCCGCGAAAGTCATGGCGGCGCCGCGCTGCGGGACAAATGGCCAAAATTCCTAGCCCCGGCTTGTGGACACTGGCGGCGATTCGCGCCACATATCTTCCCCGCCGGGCGGGTCCTGGCGTCGCGCCGAGCCGAATATCGCAAGCGCGCGCCGGATATTGAAGCGTTGAAAGAGGTTTGGGCGTGATGACCAAAGAGATGGCCGTCAAGGCGGCGGAGGCGCCGAGCCGGCGGGACATTCTTTACATTGCGACGGGCTCCGCGGCCGTCGTCGCCGCTGGCGCTGTGGTCTGGCCGCTCATCGCGCAAATGAATCCAGACGCGTCCACCCGCGCCCTGGCCTCGACCGAAGTGGATATTTCCGCCATTCCCGAGGGGCAGATCGTCACCGTCAAATGGCGTGGCAAGCCGGTCTTCATCCGTCACCGCACGGCGGCGGAAATCAAGGCGGCCGAGGATGTTCCGCTTGCCGATCTGCCGGATCCCGAGCCCGATTCCAAACGCGTTCACAAGCCCGAATGGCTGGTGGTGATCGGCGTGTGCACGCATCTGGGCTGCATCCCGACCGGCAAGGAGGGCGCATTCAACGGCTGGTTCTGCCCCTGCCATGGCTCCACCTATGACGTCTCCGGCCGCATCCGCAGCGGCCCCGCGCCCAGTAATCTGGAAGTGCCGCAATACGCTTTCATCAGCGACAATAAGATCAAGATCGGCTAGCCGGCGACGCCGCGGCTTAAAGATTCCGTCGCGCGACCTTCTTCAAAGAGCACGGACCCCCCATGGAAGGACATTCCGAATACACGCCCAAAAGCGGCTTCGCGCGATGGCTGGAGCGCAGGCTGCCGATATTGAGCTTCATGCACGGCTCCTTCGTCTCCTATCCGACGCCGAAGAACCTGAATTACATGTGGGTGTTCGGCGCGATCCTTTCTTTCATGCTGGTCGCGCAGATCGTCACGGGCGTCGTTCTCGCGATGCATTACACGGCCGAGACGACGCTCGCGTTCCAATCCGTCGAAAAGATCATGCGCGACGTGAACTGGGGCATGTTCTTGCGCTACGCGCATTCGAACGGCGCCTCGATGTTCTTCCTCGCGGTCTATATCCACATCTTCCGGGGCATGTATTACGGCTCTTATAAGGAGCCGCGCGAAGTCCTGTGGATTCTCGGCGTCGTCATCTTCATGCTGATGATGGCGACGGGCTTCCTCGGCTATGTCCTGCCCTGGGGACAGATGTCCTTCTGGGCGGCGACGGTCATCACCAATCTTTTCTCCGCCATTCCGGTCGTCGGGACCTCGATCACCACATGGCTGCTCGGCGGCTATTCGGTCGATAATCCGACGCTCAACCGCTTCTTCGCGCTCCACTATCTGCTGCCCTTCATCATCGTCGCCGTCGTCGCGCTGCATGTTTGGGCGCTGCATGTGACGGGGCAGAACAATCCGTCGGGCGTCGAGGTGAAGGACGTGAAAAAGGACACGGTTCCTTTCACGCCCTATGCGACGCTGAAGGACGGCTTCGGCATCGGCGTTTTCCTGATCGTCTATGCGTGGCTGACCTTTTTCGTCCCGAACTATCTCGGCCATCCCGACAATTACATCGAGGCCAATCCGCTGGTGACGCCGCCGCATATCGTGCCGGAATGGTATTTCCTGCCCTTCTACGCGATCCTGCGGGCGATCCCGAACAAGCTGCTCGGCGTCATCGCGCTCTTTCTGTCGATCCTCATCACGGCGGCGCTGCCCTGGCTCGACCGGTCGAAAGTGAAATCCGGCTCCTATCGACCGCTGTTTCGCAAAGAGTACTGGGTCTTTGTCGCGGTCTGCGTCGGGCTTGGCTATCTCGGCGCCCAGCCGGCGGAAGGCGCCTATCTTTGGTTCGCGCGCGTGCTTTCGGCCTATTATTTCCTGCATTTTCTCGTGATCTTGCCGCTCATCGGCAAATGGGAGAAGCCAGAGCCGCTGCCCGATTCCATCGACGCCTCGATCGCGCGGGAGGAAACTTCCCATGCGTAAAGCGCAAGCGAAGTCGCCGATGAAGCGTCTGGCGTCGCTCTCGATCCTTCTCGTCGGAGTCGCCCTCGCGCCTTTCGCGCCCGCGTCGGCGCAGGAACATGCGGACGCCAGCGAGAGCCCGCGTCACGAGGAAAAGCCCGTTCGTCACGATTGGAGCTTCGCAGGCGCCTTCGGCCGCTACGACAAGGCGCAATTGCGCAGGGGCTTTAAAGTCTACAAGGAGGTCTGCTCCACCTGCCATTCGATCAAGCTGCTCGCTTTCCGCAATCTCTCCCAGCCCGGCGGGCCGGAACTCTCCGAGCAGGAGGTCGAGGCGCTTGCGGCGAGTTATCAGATCAAGGACGGGCCGAACGAGCAGGGCGAGTATTTCAACCGCCCGGGGCGCGCCAGCGACACTTTTCCCCCGCCATTCCCCAATGAGCAGGCGGCGCGCGCCGCGCTCGCCGGCAATTATCCGCCCGATTTTTCGGTGCTTGCGAAGGCGCGCGGCTATTCGCGCGGCTTTCCGCTCTTTCTCTTCGATGCGCTGCCGGGCTTCTCCTATCAGGAACATGGCGTCGACTATATCGTCTCGCTGATGGAGGGGTACAGCGACCCGCCGCCTGACGTGAAGCTGCCGGACGGACAATTCTACGATCCCTATATGCCGGGTCGGCGCATCGGCATGCCGCCGCCGCTCTCCGACGGATCGGTGACGTATGACGACGGCGCGCCGCAGACGCTCGACCAATACGCCAAGGATGTCGCGGCCTTTATGATGTGGGTCGCCGAGCCGCATCTCGATGCGCGCAAAAGGATCGGCCTTGGCGTCGTCGGCTTCCTGATCGTTTTCGCCGCGCTGCTCTATTTCACCAAGCGCAAGATCTGGTCGAAAGTCGCGCATTAAGCGCGACGAACGCACATGTTGCGTCCGCCGGTCGCGAGCGCGATTGGCGGGGCGGCCGCGTCGCGAAAGCGTGCGCCCGGCGTTTCACGGCTGCGCTTCAATCCTATAAGGCCGCCTCTCGCGCCCTTCGAGCGGGTTTCTTGATCCCCTTGGCGAAATCGGGCACAAGGCCCGACACCTCATGGCCGCCGGCGCGGCTAGACTTTCCGGAAAGGTTTCAATGTCGGAGCTATTGCGTGTCGGCATCGCGGGGCTCGGCACGGTCGGCGCGGCCGTGGCGCGGCTTCTCCATCGCCAGGCCGAGGCGCTGACGGCGCGCACGGGGCGGCGCATTGTCGTCGCCGGGGTCTCCGCCCGCGACGCCGAAAAAAAGCGGGACGCCGATCTTTCGGGGGCCGAGTTTTTCCATGATCCGGTGAAGCTCGCCGCTTCTCCCGCGATCGATCTCTTCGTGGAGTTGATCGGGGGTTCCGAAGGGCCGGCCCGCGCCAGCGTCGAAACGGCGCTCGCGCATGGCAAGCCCGTCGTCACCGCCAATAAGGCGCTGCTCGCCGCGCATGGCCTGCATCTCGCCACGCTCGCCGAGGAACGCCACGCCGCGCTCGCCTTCGAGGCCTCGGTCGCCGGCGGCATTCCGATCGTCAAGACGCTGCGCGAGGGGCTCGCCGGCAATTCGATCGAGCGTGTCTATGGCATTCTCAACGGCACCTGCAATTACATCCTCTCGCGCATGGAGCAGGAGCAGCTTTCCTTCGAGGAATGTTTGAAGGAGGCGCAGCGGCTCGGCTACGCCGAGGCCGATCCGACTTTCGATATTGGCGGCTTCGACACGGCGCATAAGCTCGCGATTTTGACGTCGCTTGCCTTCGGCGCGCGCATCGATGCGAGCGCCATCGACATCGAGGGCATAGAACGCGTGAGCCTCGCCGACATCGACGCCGCCGCGGAGCTCGGCTATCGCATCAAGCTGCTCGGCGTCGCGCAGCGCACCGCGGATGGCGTCGAGCAGCGCGTGCATCCGACCATGGTGAGCAAGCATTCCGCCATCGCGCAAGTAATGGGCGTATTGAATGCCGTCACCATCGACGCCGACGCGGTGCATGAGCTGACGCTCGTTGGTCCCGGCGCCGGCGGCGACGCCACGGCCTCGGCCGTCGTCGCCGACATCGCCGACATCGCGCGCGGCGTGCGCTCCGCGCCCTTCGGCCTGCCGTCGGTAAAGCTCGCCGAACTCAAGCGCACGCCGATGCGCCGTCACGAGGGCGGCTATTACATCCGCCTGTCGGTGCGCGACGTCGCCGGCGCCTTCGCAAAGATCGCGACGCGCATGGCGGAGCGGCGGATCTCGCTTGAGAGTATCGTGCAGCGGGGCAAGCGCGGCGCGCCCGGAGACTGCGTCGACGTGATCCTCCTCACCCATGCGACGACCGAACAATCCGTGCGCGAGGCGCTGGATCTCGTCTATCAGGACGGCGTCATCGTCACGCGCGCCCAGGTCATCCGCATCGAGCGCGAATAGCTTTTTCGGTTCGGCGGCATTCGACAGCCCACTTCCCCGCAAGTGGATAAGAGGGACCTTTATGATTCCCGCCGCCCATGTCTCCGCCGCGATCGAGGTCCTCAACGATCTAGAAAGGCGCCGCCGGCCCGTCGCCGAAGCCTTAAAGGATTGGGGCGTCTCGCATCGCTTCGCGGGCTCCAAGGATCGCGCCGCCATTGCGAGCCTCGTTTTCGACGCTTTGCGCAAGCGCGCCTCGGCCGCCTGGGTCATGGGCGCCGAGACGCCCCGCGCCATCATGCTCGGCGCGCTGCGCGAGGCGCGCGGCCTCGACGCCGAAGCCATCGCGGCGCTGTGCTCCGGCGAGGGCCATGCGCCCGCGCCGCTCACAGAGGAAGAGCGCGCGAGGCTCGAAACGGCCACGCTAGACGCCGCGCCGGACCATGTGCGCGGCGACTATCCCGAATGGCTCGCCGAGCGTTTCGCCGCCGCCTTCGGCCCGCGCGCCGCGGAGGAGGGCGCGGCGCTCTCTGCGCGCGCGCCCGTCGATCTGCGCGTCAATCTTCTGAAAGCTTCGCGCGAACAGGCGCTGGAAAAGCTCGCGCATCTTGCTCCCGCGCCGACGCCCTTCTCTCCCATTGGCCTCCGCATCGAGGCGGGGCGGGGGAGAGGCCCGGCGCTTCCCGCGGAGACCGCCTATGTCAAAGGGCTGGTCGAGCCGCAGGACGAAGCCTCGCAGCTTGCGGCGCTGCTTTGCGCCGCCGCGCCCGGCGAGCAGGTTCTCGACCTTTGCGCCGGCGGCGGCGGCAAGACGCTCGCGCTCGCGGCGCAGATGCATAATCGCGGTCAGATCTACGCCCATGACGACGACGGGCGCCGGCTGATGCCCATTCACGAGCGGCTGGAGCGGGCTGGCGCGCGCAATGTTCAACTGCGGGCGCCGCGCGGCAAGGCGGATGTGCTCGCGGACATTGAAGGGCGCTGCGATCTCGTGCTGATCGACGCCCCCTGCACCGGAACTGGCGCCTGGCGGCGCCATCCGGACGCCAAATGGCGCCTCGCGCCCGGCGCGCTGGAGATGCGCCTTAAGGAACAGGCTGCGCTGCTCGCCCAGGCGACGCGCTTCGTGAAGCCCGGCGGGCGGCTCGTTTACGTCACCTGTTCGGTTCTGCGCGAGGAAAACGAGGATCAAATCGCGACTTTTCTTGCGATGCATCCGAATTTCACGGCGCTTTCCGCCGCTGAAATGGCTGAACGGGCGGGTCTGCCCGAACTCGCTCGCTTCGCCTCGCCCCATGGATCGGGCATTCGCCTCTCCCCCGCGACAAGCGGCGCGGACGGGTTTTACATTGCGGTGTTGAAGAGGATTTTAGGTTAGCGGTCCGCATCCTTTGTTCCCGTTGTCCGCAAAAAGACATCGGCAGGACTTGCGTGGCGTCAGATGAGATAGCTCGGTCTATATTATTGGCGCCTCGCTCAGGACTCGTCGATTTGCGATAGGCCGCGATGGCGGCTGCGATACAAATTGCCGAGAAGAAGGTGTGTGCGCAGCGCAGAGGTTCTCGATTGTGTGGCGCTGAGGATAAAGCGCCATCATCATCGAGCGGGTTCTTATTGCGTCCCCTATTTGCTGATCTTGAACAGCGTCGGGTCCGGGACTTTCGCCTGATCGATGTTGAAGACCGAGATCAGCGTCTCATAGCCCTGCGGGTCTTTGACCTGCCACTGCTTCAATTTAAAGGTCTCGGGATCGAAGATCAGGCGCACATGCGAGGTGCCGCCGAATGTCGCCTTGTCCTCGATGAAGATGGTGACGCCTGAATCCTCGATCTTGACGTCTTCGACGGTCACGTCCTTTTCGAGGTCGATCTTGTCCTTCATCAGGAATTTAAGCGGCGTCTGGGTGATGAAATAGAGGTCCTGCGTATTGAGCTTGCGGTCGCGGACGGCGACCTGCGCGCCGTCGGCGACGACCTCCATGGTCGCGGGCTGAGCGTATTCGAAACGCACACGGCCGGCGCGCTGCACGTGAAGCTTGCCTTCCGAACGCTTGCCGTCGGCGCCGATCTGCACGAAATCGGCGGTCATCACCGGCGACGCATTGAAGAAGGCGTTGGCGCGCTTGATGGCCTCGGCGCGATTTAAGGGCTTCTCCGGCTCGGGCGGGGGCGGCGGCGGAGTCACGGCGACCGGCGCCGGCGCGGCGGTTTTCGCGCCTTTTTTGCCGGCGGGCTTTACGGGCTCGACCGGCTTCGCCTCAGCGGCGGCTTTGTCTTCGGCGGCGGGTTTGGCCTCGGCGGGCTTGGCGTCGCCCGGCTTAGCGTCCGCTGGCTTGGCTTCCGATGGTTTGGCGTCGGTCGCCTTGGCTTCGGCGGGCTTCGCCGGGGCCGCTCCCTGCGCCGCAGGCGCGGGCTGGGTTTTTTCCGCAAGAGCGGGCGCGGCCAGCGAGAGCGCAAGGACAAGGGCGACGAAGGGGGAATATCTCACGGCGGCTTCCGATTCGGGAGTGCGGTTCTCCGTCTTTCCTAGCATATGTTGGCGGAAATGGGGGCGGGACCCGCTGTCGCGTTTCGACAAGCGTCCTTTGCGTCAGGGCGGGGCTTGGGGCCGCGCGTTCGCGTTATTCCGCCGCCTCAATATCGTAGGCGCCGCGGTCGATTCCGCCGCCGACCAATATTTCGCGCTTGCCCGCATGGTTCGGGGCGCTCACCACCCCTTCCTGCTCCATCCGCTCCACGAGCGAAGCGGCCTTGTTATAGCCCACTGACAGGCGGCGCTGGATGTAGCTCGTCGAGCATTTCTTGTCGCGCAGCACGATATTGACGGCGCGGTCGTAAAGGTCGCCGCCTTCCTCGGCGTCCATCGAGCCGGGCAGGGGCGCATCGCCCTCGTCCTCCGCATCCTCCTCGGCGGTGATGGCGTCGAGATATTGCGGCGCGCCCTGCCTTTTGACATGCGCCACGATGTCCTCGACCTCGCGGTCGGAGACGAAAGGCCCATGCACGCGAGAAATGCGCCCGCCGCCGGCCATATAGAGCATGTCGCCCTGGCCGAGCAGCTGCTCCGCGCCCTGTTCGCCGAGAATCGTGCGGCTGTCGATTTTCGACGTCACCTGGAAGGAGATGCGCGTCGGGAAATTCGCCTTGATCGTGCCGGTGATGACGTCGACGGAGGGGCGCTGCGTCGCCATGATGAGATGGATGCCGGCGGCGCGCGCCATTTGCGCGAGGCGCTGGATCGCGCCTTCAATGTCCTTGCCGGCGACGAGCATCAGATCCGCCATCTCGTCGACGATGACGACGATATAGGGGAGCGTCGAAAGCGCCATCTCCTCATGTTCGAAGACGGCTTCGCCGGTCTCGCGATCGAAGCCGGTCTGCACCGTTCGGGTGATGGTCTCGCCCTTAGCCTGGGCGTCGGCGACGCGCGCGTTATAGCCGTCGATGTTGCGCACGCCGAGCTTCGACATTTTCTTGTAGCGGTCCTCCATCTCGCGCACCGCCCATTTGAGCGCGACCACCGCCTTCTTGGGGTCGGTGACGACGGGCGTGAGGAGATGCGGAATATTGTCGTAGACCGAGAGCTCCAGCATCTTCGGATCGACCATGATGAGGCGGCACTCTTCCGGCTTCAGGCGATAGAGCAGCGACAGGATCATGGTGTTGATCGCGACCGACTTGCCCGAGCCCGTCGTGCCGGCGACGAGTAGATGCGGCATGCGCGCGAGATCGACGATCACCGGCTCGCCGCCGATGGTCTTGCCGAGCGCGATGGCGAGCTTGTGGTTCGAGCGCGAGAAATCCTCGCAGGCGACGAGTTCGCGAAGCAGGACCATCTCGCGGCGCTGGTTCGGCAGTTCGATGCCGATAGCGTTGCGGCCGGGCACCACGGCGACGCGAGCCGAGACCGCCGACATGGAGCGGGCGATGTCATCGGCGAGGCCGATGACGCGCGACGATTTAATCCCGGGCGCGGGCTCCAGTTCGTAAAGCGTCACGACGGGGCCGGGACGGACATTGATGATGTCGCCCTTGACCGAAAAATCCTCGAGCACGCCTTCGAGCAGGCGGGCGTTGTGGTCGAGCGTCTCCTGCGAGAGCCTGACGCCGGCCGCGGGCTTCTTCGGCTCGGCGAGGAGCGCCAGCGACGGCGGCTCGTAGCGGGCGGCGCGCTGTGGCGCGGCGGGACGCGCGGACGTGC
>NZ_JAZHYN010000050.1:0-19925 GCF_036576025.1 Methylocystis borbori
AGATCGGGCTGCTCGCCCACAGGCGCGCCCGGCGCGCGCGACCGGGCCACCGGCCCGACGTAACCCGGGGCGCGGCCGACATAGACCTGCACCGGCGCGAAGGACGGACGCGGCAGACGCGCGACGTCCTTGGCGTTGAGATGGGGCTGTTGTTGCGCGCCGCTCAGCGTGTCGAGCAGCGCGATGCCCGTCTGCGCCGAGCCCATGGGCGCCGATAGATCGTCGACCTCGGCCATGAACGCCGCGGTCGCGGGGCCGCGATGATGGCATACCGATTCGCGCAAGTCCGGCGCGGCGGTGGGCCCGGAGCTCGGCAGCGCGGCGAGCGAAGCGACCGCGCCGCCGCTCTGGAAGCCGCGGTCGAGGAGCGCCGCCGTCTTGGCGGTGCGGGCCACCGGATTCGGCGCGCCCAGCACGACGGCGATGAGCCGCCGTCCGCCGCGCGTCGCCGAGGCGACGAGATTGAAGCCGGCGGGGCAGGTGAAGCCCGTCTTCATGCCGTCGGCGCCGGGATAGCGTCCGAGCAGGCCATTGTGGGTCGGATGGATCTGCCGGCCGAGCTGCATCGCGCCGATGTTGAAGAGATTGGCGTGCTCGGGAAAATAGAGATAGAGGGCGCGGCCGAGAATGGCGAGATCGCGCGCCGACGTCACCTGCCGGCTATCCGGCAGGCCGTTGGGATTGACCCATTGCGACTGGCTCATGCCGAGCGCGGCGGAGGCGCTGTTCATATCGTCGGCGAAGGCTTCGACCGAGCCCGACACGCCCTCGGCGATAGCGACGGCGATGTCGTTCGCCGACTTCACCATCAGCATGATGAGCGCATTGTGCAGCGTGACCTCCGTGCCGACCCGGAAGCCCATTTTGGAGGGCGCCATGCGGGCGGCGCGCGGCGACATCATGATGGGTGTTTCGAGCGAGATGCGGCCCTGGCGCACGGCGTCGAGCGCGACATAGACCGTCATCAGCTTGGTCAGCGACGCGGGATACCAGGATTGCGTCGCCTGATCGTGCGACAGCACGCCGCCCGTGGAAACGTCGATGACGATCGAGGGCGTGGTGGCGCGCGCCGGCGCCGCGAAGGAGGCGGCCGCCATAAGGGCGAAAGCCGCCGCGATGAATCTAGATTTCATAACGATCATTCGCCTCGCCCCGTCTTTATCGCCGCCAGCCCCACAACCGACCGCTCCAACGTCGCCTCGATATGTAAGCTGAGGCGTGAAAAGCCGAATATGCAGAAAATAGGGCGATTCGACGGCGCCGAAATCCTTTGGCGGGCATGGCCGACGCCGCCGGGGAGAAGAGGCGCGCGGGCGGCGGGCGCGTCGAAAATATGGGCGCCGTTTAAAGGTATGTGCTAAAGCGGAAAAAGCCTTTTGAAAAAGGCCTCCTGGACTTGGGACGTGATCGAAAAGCTCGAATTCCTTATTGCGGTCGCCAAAGAGAAAAGCTTTTCCCGCGCGGCGGAGACGTGCGGGGTGACGCAGCCCACGCTTTCGGCCGGCGTCAAACAGCTCGAAGACACGCTCGGCGTGCTCCTCGTCAACCGCTCATCGCGTTTTCACGGCCTGACGGCCGAGGGCGAGCGCGTGCTGGAATGGGCCAAGCGCATCGTCGGCGACGCGCGCGCCATGCGCCAGGAAGTGCGCACGTTGAAGGAAGGGCTTTCGGGCCAGCTCAAGATCGCCGTCATTCCCACCGCGCTCGGCATCGTTTCGGCGCTGACCACGCCCTATCGCGAAAAACATCCGGGCGTGCGCTTCTCGATTCTTTCGGCCTCCTCGGCCGAAGTTCTGTCCATGCTCGACAATCTCGAGATCGACGCCGGCATCACCTATCTCGACAATGAGCCGCTCGGCCGGGTGCGGGCCGTGCCCTTATGCGCGGAGCGCTATCGCCTGTTGACCTTCGCCGACAATCCGCTGGGCGATCGCGACCGCGTCACCTGGGAGGAAGTGGCGCGCATCGATCTCTGCCTGCTGACGCCCGATATGCAGAACCGGCGCATCGTCGAACGCCTGCTCCGCGACGCCGGCGCCGAGCCCGCGCCCATCCTCGAGTCGAACAGCGTCATTCTTCTCTTCGACCATGTGAAATCCGGCCGCTGGGCGACGATCCTGCCGGAGAAGCTCGCCAAGACATTGGGCGTCGCGGCGCCGCTGCGCGCGATTCCCATCGTCGAACCCGAGGCGGTTCACAAGATCGGCCTTGTCGCGCCGCTGCGCGATCCGGTGATTCCGCTGGTCGCCGCGCTTGTCGCCGAGGCCAAGAAACTGGCCGACAGCCGCATATTGGGCGATTGATAGGCCCGCCCTATGACGTAACGGGATGGACGGTATTGATCGCGCATGGGTTTTCCGGCACTGTTCAAAATAACTCTAAAAAGGGCGGCCGCCTGTGCGCGCAACGCCCATGGTTGAAAGGGAAGAAATGGCTGGCGCTGCTCCGTATAGCGACGAGCGGGCGAGGGAGATTATCGCGGCCCATCTGGGTCTCGAAGGCCCCGCCATGCCGATTTTGCACGCGCTCCAGCATGAATTCGGCTATGTGCCCGACGCCGCCGTGAAAGAGATGGCCCAGGCGCTCAATATTTCCCGCGCGGAAATGCATGGCGTCGTCACCTTCTACCATGATTTCCATCGCGCCCCGCATGGCCGGCACACGCTGAAAATCTGCCGCGCCGAATCCTGCCAGTCGATGGGCGCGGAGCGGCAGGCCCGCAATTTCCTCGACAAGCTGAAGCTCGATTGGGGCGGCACGACCCCGGACGGCGCCCTGAGCGTCGAAGCGGTCTATTGCCTGGGCCTTTGCGCGCACAGCCCCTCGGCGCTTTACGACGGCGAGCCGATCGGCTGCGTCGACGCCGAAAAGCTCGACGAACTCGCCGCGGAGGCGCGCGACTGATGGTCAAGGTCTACATACCGCTGGATATGGCCGCCGTCGCGATGGGCGCCGACAAGCTCGCCGCCGCCGTCGCGAAAGAAGCCGCCGCCCGCGGCGAAAATATCGAGATCGTCCGAAACGGCTCGCGTGGAATGCTCTGGCTCGAACCCCTGATCGAGGTGGAGACTCCCGCGGGCCGCGTCGGTTATGGGCCGGCGAAGGTCGCGGACGTCGCCTCGCTTTTCGACGCCGGCTTCCTTACGGGCGGCGCGCATAGGCTCGCCATCGGCAAGGTCGACGACCATCCCTGGATGAAGCGCCAGACGCGCGTCACCTTCGCGCGTTGCGGCGTTATCGATCCCTTCTCGATCGAGGAATATCAGGCGCATGGCGGCGGCGCCGGCCTTAGGCGCGCCTTCGAGATCGGCCCGGCGGCGACGATCGAGGAAGTCACCAAATCCGGTCTGCGCGGACGCGGCGGCGCGGGCTTTCCGACCGGCATCAAATGGAAGACGGTCGCAGACGCGCCCGCCGACCGTCGCTATGTGGTGGTCAACGCCGACGAGGGCGATAGCGGCACTTTCGCCGACCGCATGATCATGGAAGGCGATCCGCTGTCGCTGATCGAAGGCATGATCATCTGCGGCTATGCGATCAACGGCTCCAAGGGCTTCGTCTATCTGCGCTCGGAATATCCGCAGGCGGCCGTCATCTTCGAGAGGGCGATCGAGGTCGCGCGCAAGGCGGGCTGGCTCGGCCCCAATGTGCTGGGCTCGGGCTTCGCCTTCGACATCGAGCTGCGCATCGGCGCTGGCGCTTATGTCTGCGGCGAGGAGACCTCGCTGCTCGAAAGCCTCGAGGGCAAGCGCGGGATCGTCAGGGCCAAGCCGCCGCTTCCGGCCCATGTCGGCTTCTTCGGCAAGCCCACCGTGGTTAACAACGTGCTCTCCATGGCGACCGCGCCGATGATCCTCGAAAAGGGATCGCAGCATTACGCCGACCTCGGCGTCGGCCGCTCGCGCGGCACCATGCCGCTCCAGATCGCCGGCAACGTCAAATATGGCGGCCTCTGCGAAGTGCCCTTCGGCTTGACCCTGGGGGAGATCGTCAATGACATCGGCGGCGGAACAAAGACCGGCCGCCCGGTCCGCGCCGTGCAATGCGGCGGCCCGCTCGGCGCCTATCTGCCGGTTTCGCTCTTCGACACGATCTTCGACTATGAGGCTTTCGCCGCCAAGGACAGCCTCATCGGCCATGGCGGCCTTGTCGTCTTCGACGACACGGTCGATATGTCATGGATGGCGCGGTTCGGCATGGAGTTCTGCGCCATCGAAAGCTGCGGCAAATGCACGCCATGCCGGATCGGTTCGACGCGGGGCGTCGAGACGATCGACAAGATTCGCGGCGGCGTCGACGTCGACGCGAATATCGAGCTCCTAAAGGATCTCTGCCATACAATGAAGTTTGGCTCGCTCTGTGCATTGGGCGGCTTCGCGCCCTATCCGGTCGAGAGCGCGCTTCGTCATTTCCCTGAGGACTTCCGCAAGCCGGCCCTTGAAGCCGCTGAGTGAGGTAGCCGCCATGACGCTCATTAAGGAAACCGATTTCGGCACGCCCGAATCCAAATCCGAAAAACTGGTTACGCTGACCATCGACGGAAAGAGCGTCACCGTTCCCGAAGGCACCTCCATCATGCGCGCGGCGATGGAGGCGGGAACCGAAATCCCCAAGCTCTGCGCCACCGACAGCATCAAGGCCTTCGGCTCTTGTCGCCTCTGCGTGATCGAGGTCGAGGGCCGCAACGGCACGCCGGCCTCCTGCACGACGCCGGTCGCGCCCGGCATTTCGGTCAAGACCCAATCGCCCCGCCTCGCCGCCATCCGCCGCGGCGTGATGGAGCTCTATATTTCCGACCATCCGCTCGACTGCCTCACCTGCGCGGCCAATGGCGATTGCGAATTGCAGGATATGGCGGGGGCCGTCGGCCTGCGCGACGTGCGCTACGGCTATGAGGGCTCCAATCACGTCTTCGCCCGCAATCAGGGCGAGGCGAATTTCGCCTGGAAGCCGAAGGACGAATCGAACCCCTATTTCTCCTATGACCCGTCGAAATGCATCGTCTGCAACCGCTGCGTGCGCGCCTGCGAGGAAGTCCAGGGCACGTTCGCGTTGACGATTTCCGGCCGCGGCTTCGACTCGCGCGTCTCGGCCGGCATGGACGAAGCCTTCATGGAGTCGGAATGCGTCTCCTGCGGCGCCTGCGTGCAGGCCTGCCCGACGGCGACGCTCATCGAAAAATCGGTCATCGCCATCGGCCAGCCCGAGCATTCCGAAGTCACCACCTGCGCCTATTGCGGCGTCGGCTGCACCTTCAAGGCCGAGATGCGCGGCGAGGAAGTCGTGCGCATGGTTCCCTGGAAGGACGGCAAGGCCAACCACGGCCATAGCTGCATCAAGGGCCGCTTCGCCTATGGCTACGCCCAACATGGCGACCGCATTCTCAATCCGATGATCCGCGAGACGATCGCCGAGCCGTGGCGCGAAGTCTCCTGGGAGGAGGCGATCGCTTTCGCCGCCGACCGGCTGAAGGCGACGCAGGAAAAATACGGCAAGAATTCCGTCGGCGTCATCACCTCGTCGCGCTGCACCAATGAGGAAAGCTACCTCGTTCAGAAGCTGGCGCGTCAGGGATTCAAAAACAATAATACCGATACCTGCGCGCGCGTCTGCCATTCGCCGACGGGTTACGGTCTCGCGCAGGCCTTCGGCACCTCCGCCGGCACGCAGGACTTCGACTCGGTCGACGACGCCGACGTCATTCTCGTCATGGGCGCCAATCCGACCGACGCGCATCCCGTCTTCGGCTCGCGCATGAAGAAGCGTTTGCGCGAGGGCGCGAAGCTCATCGTGATCGATCCGCGCCGCATCGATCTCGTGCGGTCGCCTCACGTCCAGGCCGATTACCATCTGCCGCTGAAGCCCGGCACCAATGTCGCGATGGTGACGGCGCTGGCGCATGTGATCGTGACGGAGAATCTCGTCAATCTCGATTTCGTGAAGTCGCGTTGCGACTGGGACGAATATCAGGACTGGGCGGAATTCGTGTCGCTGTCGACGAACAGTCCCGAGGCCCTGGAGACGACCCTCGGCGTTCCGGCGGCCGACGTACGGGCGGCGGCGCGGCTCTACGCCACCGGCGGCAATGGCGCGATCTATTATGGTCTCGGCGTCACCGAGCATAGCCAGGGCTCGACGACGGTCATGGGCATCGCCAATCTCGCCATGGCGACTGGCAATCTCGGTCGCCGCGGCGTCGGCGTGAACCCGCTGCGCGGCCAGAACAATGTGCAGGGCTCCTGCGACATGGGCTCGTTCCCGCACGAACTGCCGGGCTATCGCCACATCTCCAACGACGCGGCGCGCGAAGCCTTTGAGAAGGACTGGGGCGTCACGCTCGATCCGGAGCCGGGCCTCCGCATCCCGAACATGTTCGACTCGGCGATCGAGGGCACCTTCAAGGGCCTCTATGTGCAGGGCGAGGACATTCTGCAGTCCGACCCCGACACGCGCCATGTGGCGCGGGCGCTGTCGAATATGGACATCGTCATCGTGCAGGATCTGTTCCTGGTCGAGACGGCGAATTACGCGCATGTCTTCCTGCCCGGCGCGACCTTCCTCGAAAAGGACGGCACCTTCACCAACGCCGAGCGTCGCATCCAGCGCGTCGCCAAGGTGATGCGGCCCAAGAACGGCTACGCGGACTGGGAAGTCACGCAGCTTCTCGCCAACAAGCTCGGTCTCAACTGGAACTACACGCACGCCAGCGAGATTATGGACGAGATCGCGCGACTGACGCCTTCCTTCGCGGGCGTTTCGTTCAAGCGCCTCGAAGAGGATGGCTCCGTGCAGTGGCCGTGCAATGAGGAGTCGCCGCACGGCATGCCGATCATGCACATCGACGGCTTCGCGCGCGGCAAGGGCAAGTTCGTCGTCACCGAATATGTCCCGACGGACGAGAAGGTTGGGCCCCGCTTCCCGCTGCTGCTCACGACCGGCCGTATCCTGTCGCAATATAATGTCGGCGCGCAGACGCGCCGCACCGAGAACAGCCGCTGGCACGAAGAAGACGTGCTGGAGATCCATCCGCATGACGCGGAGGATCGCGGCGTGCGCGACGGCGACTTTGTGAAGGTGGCGAGCCGCGCCGGCGAGACGACGCTGCGCGCCAAGATCACCGATCGCGTGGCGCCCGGCGTCGTCTATACGACCTTCCACCATCCGACGACCCAGGCCAATGTCGTCACCACCGACAATTCGGATTGGGCGACGAACTGCCCCGAATATAAGGTGACGGCCGTTCAGATCTCGCCGTCCAACGGCCCGACGGAATGGCAGGAGAAATATCGCGAACTGTCGGAGGCGAGCCGAAGGATCGCGATCACGGCGGCGGAATGACCCCATCTTCTCCGTCGCCAACGCTGAGAGTCGATTGCCTAGCGCGCCGTCACGATGTGACGGCGCCGGCGTCTCGGGTGATTCCCGAGGAGACGCCGATCGCTTTTACCTATGGCGGCTCGACTCATGCGGTGATGATGGCGACGCCCGCCGATCTTGAGGATTTCGCCATCGGCTTCGCGCTGACGGAAGGGTTGATCGACGCGCCGGAAGACGCGGGCGAGGTCGAGATCGTCCTCTCCGACGCAGGGATAGAATTGCGCGCCTGGCTCAGGGGCGGACGGCAGGAAGCCTATGCCGAGCGGCGCCGCTCCATGGCGGGGCCGACGGGCTGCGGGCTTTGCGGCATTGAGAGTCTTGAAGCGGCGACGCGGCGCCTGCCGACGCTCGACAATGCGCTGACGGTGCGCGCCGAAGCGCTGATCGAGGCGATGGAGCGTCTGCCCACGGCGCAAAAATATAATCAGGAGACGCGCGCCATTCATGCCGCCGGCTTTTGGAATCCGGCCACCGGCGCGCTGATCGTGCGCGAGGACGTCGGCCGCCACAACGCGCTCGACAAGCTCGCCGGCGCCTTGACGCGGCAGGCGATCGCCGCGACGCAGGGCGTGGTGCTGATGACGAGCCGCGTTTCCGTCGAACTCGTGCAAAAGGCCGCGCGCATGGGCGCGCCGATCATCGCCGCGGTCTCCGCGCCCACGGCGCTCGCGGTGCGTAACGCGCAGGGATGCGGCATGACGCTCATCGCGGTGATGCGCGGCCGCGACTTCGAAATCTTCACCCATCCAGGACGCATTCTCGAACAGGTTTCCGCTCATGTCGCATAATTCGGTCGATAAGCTTGTCAAAATGGCCAATCAGATCGGCAAGTTCTTCGTCGCGCAAAAGCATCCGGAAGGCGTCGCCAGCATGACGGATCATTTGAAGAAATTCTGGGATCCGCGCATGCGCGACGCAATCATCGCCCATGTCGATCATGGCGGCGCGGGCCTCGATCCGATTGCGGTGGAGGCGGTCAAGCGGCTCAGCCATCCAAGAGGCGCGGCGGCTTCCGAATTGCGTCCGGGCGAAGGCGGCGCTGACGGCTGACCTTCGCGTCCTTTCTTGCGGAAGCGCTTTTCCCGCGTCCAGCGACGGCGCGAGCCGGTTTCACGCGCAAAAAGATGGACGCCCCACCTTTCCGCGCCTAGGCCTGCGACGCAGCGATTCTTCTCAATGAGCGAGCGATGACCGATCCGATCTGCCCCTGCCGCGCGATGGACGCGCAGCCGCTTTCCTATTTGGCCTGCTGCGCGCCTTATCTTGAGCAGGGCCAGCCGGCGCCGAGCGCCGAGGCGCTGATGCGCTCGCGCTATACGGCTTTTGCGACAGGCGCCATCGACTATCTCTTCGGGACGCTTGCGCCGGAAGCGCGGCATGATTTCGATCGCAAGGCGATCACGCATTGGTCGAGCCAGTCGCAATGGCTGGGTCTTGAAATTCTCGAGACCGAGCGGGGCGGCCCTGGCGACGAGAGCGGCTATGTCGAATTCGTCGCGCATTTTGCGAGCGAAGGCGAGCGCTATGCGCATCGCGAGCGCTCGCTGTTTCGTTACGACGCCGAAGACGGGCGGTGGTATTTCGCCGAAGAGGCCAATCGCAGGAATGAGCCGATCGTGAAAGGCAAGCAGCCGGGCCGCAACGATCCCTGCCCCTGCGGCTCAGGCAAGAAATATAAGAAATGCTGCGGCGCGGCGGCGTAGGCTGCGGGCCGGCTTTAATCTCCTGCCATAAAACTGGCGTGTCAGCGCGAGGACGCCATCATCGCACGCGATAGTCGCAGTCGAAGTCGAGCGCGATATTTCTCGTCGAAGGCGTAATATTCGATGTCGAGAGAAGGTAGGAAGCCGCGCCGGAGGACGCGCCGCGCAAGAAAAAGACAGAATTCTGAATGACCGGCCAGAACTGAAGGCCTTTGAACGTCACTCCGCTCACGTCGTTGATACGGCATCCATACAGGGCGTTGGCATAGGCCTTTGGCGCGCCGGTTCCGATAATTTGGAACGGGCCAGAGGCCGTGGCGTAGGCTTTGGTCGAAAAGTCGAGCGCGATATGCGCGCGAACGTGATCTCCCTTCCGCCAATATTCGCCGCTCCATGCATTGATCGTCGCGGCGAAATCGCCATTGTCGGCGAAGCCCGGAACGGGCCTGGAGATGGCGTCGGGCTCGGCGAGATCATAATAGCCAAAGCTCGTATCAAAAGACAGCGTGTGGGTTCGACCCGGAAATGTCGAACCGACGACCTTATTGAGGGGATTGTCGTTGGCGAAGGAGAAGGCGTCGCCGGAAACGCCGCGCTCTGGAAATGAGGTCACGCCAACGAGCTGCATGGCGCTCCCCACGCCCTCCTGCGTAAAGAACGCCACCGAGCGATTTACGTTGGTCATATTCACTTCGGTGTCATAGATCTTCAAGACCGAACCGATTTTCCCGCGCACGCATGCGACCGGCGAGGAGCCGTCCAAATGCCCCAGGCGGCCGCTGTGAATGGTCAGGCTGCCGCCGTCGCGCGCCTCGAAGGAGCAGACGGTCTGACCGTCGATGGCAGAAATGACATTATTCAGATCGACGCGCGCCAGCCCCTGCGCGAGAACGATGGGAGCGGAAAGCATGGCGCTTTTCGCGGAATAAATTTTGTTTATGCGCACCTCGCCATCGAAAACCATAATGCGCGAACCGGGCCCATCCAACTGAACTTCGCCGACGAAATAGGGAATGTCGCTCGTCGCGCCTTCGGTGAAGACGACTGAATTTGTGAGGGCCGATATCGTCTTTATGTCCAGCCCGTCGATCTTGCCGAAGGCGACGCAGTTAGTCTTGCCGTCTATATAGACATTATCGAAAAGAGGCGTCCGGGGCGCGATTCCAAAAAATACGCAGTTGAATTTGGAGATCTTCATGAAGTCCAGAGGACCGTCGATGACAATGCCGCCCACGGTCTGATGATTGGTCGCGCTCGGGAACGATATGGCGTCGGCGAGTTGGTAAGAGCCGACGCCCCCTGGAACGCCGCTCACTTGCGCGACAATGCGATAAGTCGTGCGGCTGGCGTCAATAATTGCATAAGCGAGATCATCCGGTCGAATCGTCCCTTTGGCGACCGCTGTCACGGTAAGCAACTTCTCCGATGCGGAAGCCGTGTATTCGACGAAACTGAAATCGGCGAGCGCGCCACATTCCACTTCCCCAATATTCGATCCGCCTCCATTGCCTACGAGATGCATACATCGCCAAGCGCCGCTGATGCGAACGCGGTCGATGATGAATCGCGTGGGGGAGGTCGTCGCGACGATCGCGGGAGGATATTTAATTACGTCGCTGCGCGTCACGCCCGGGAAATTCGGCTGGACGAAAGCAATGCCGCAGTCACGCAATTGAGCGGAGTCGCCGAAAGGCAATTGAAAGACGCCCAGCGCGTTCATGTTGAACGTCGCGGAGTCGATTCTAAAAGTGGTTCTGGCGCGTCCCGCGCATTCAACCGTTTGGCCGTCGCCGAGCGTGACCATATCGTCGAGGCGGAACACGCCCGGTCCGAAGACGATTTTCGCGCCGCGCTTCTCTTTCGGCGCGAGAGCATTCGCCGCATCGATCATCGCCTGTATGCCGGCGCGGCTATCAGTCGCGCCGGTTGGATCGATCCCGGAATATTGGTAGGCGTAGATATTCCCGGTGGCGTCTTGCCCATTGGCGCCCGAACGCTTGTCCTGAAATAGCCCGAGCAGAGAGAGTTTTTGCGCTTGCGCGTTCCGCGGCTCTCCCTCGCTCGCGAGAATTATCGCCGCTGGCTGCGCGCTCAAGGGCGCCGTCGCCTGCGACGGCGCGAGGCACAGGAGAATAAGCGCGAATGGAAAAAAAACGACTTGAGGAAGTTTCATTTCCGCCTATCCTCGCGGCGCCGCGCGCGGTTTCCCGACCTATTGGACGGCTGGGGCCATCGAATCAGCGTATGTTTATCATGCGACTTTGTCGTAAGAAGCGCCAAAGTGTGATTATCTCTCTTCGCCCGCGGAGGCGGGGGCGCGCCGGCCGTTGGCGGATCATTCGCTATCTCGCCTATCCCGTGACGCCCTGACGCGCAGGACCTTCATCGCTGCAGGGGAGTCCAGGTCAGGAGGCGGCGGCGGCGCGCCGTTTCCACGGTTTCATCTTCAATGTTTAGCTCGGCGACCGGAAGCCCTGCTCGGGCGATCGCATCGAAAATCGCAAGACGCGCGACGGCGACCGATTTTTGTTCGTCCGCATCTTCGAGCGACGCATAGACCAATATTTCGCAGTCCCGGCAGAAATGGAATTGAACCTGTCCCGAGGCGAAGCGCTTAACGCTCGTGCGGTTTTGACGATGGAGGACGATCAGTCCTTTTGGGTCCGATATCCAAACGCCGTCATGGGCGCGACAAAAGGAGCAGGTTCGCGCGTCCGACCGCGGCCGAAATTCTTTCGGCGCCAATTGGCTGAACAGTTTCAGTTCGACATGGCCACATGGGCATTGGCCCAAATATTCCGCCGTCGGCTTCTCCACCGCCGGGAACAATCTCAGCCTTCCCCGGCCTTGGCGTCGATCATCAGCGCATCGATCCAGAAAGAGCCGTCCGGCTCTATCGCGAAATGCGCCCTGGTCTCCGCCGAGGCCGCCGCCTGCAGAGCGCGGATCGCCACGGCGTTTTCGCGAGGCGTGCGCATGCGCGCCGTCCATACGTCGAAATCCATGCGCAGCCGCCATGTGCGCAGGCTTTCGATCGCAAAGCCGGTCTTGGAGAGCGCCGCCGTCCATTCGGCGATCGAATAGTCTCGTACATGCGAAGGATCGCGCAGCAGTTCGACGGCTTGCAGATGGGTGTCGAAAAGCGGTGAGCCGGGCGCGAAAATATCGATGAATATCGCCCGGCTTTCCGCTTTCAGCACGCGACGCGCCTCGCGCAATCCTTTTTCCCAATCGCGCCAATGATGGGCGGAATATCGCGACGCCAGAAAATCGAAACAGCCGTCGGGGAAGGGCAGGCTCTCGGCGGCGGCTTCCGCGGTCTCGATATTGGAGAGCCCCCTGTCTCGCGCCGTCGCCGCGACAACCGCGAGCATCTCCCGCGACAGGTCCGCCGCCGTAACGAGATTGGCGTGTCGCGCGAGGAGATAGGAGACATGGCCGCCGCCCGCGCCAAGGTCGAGGGCGCGCGTCGGACGGATCGCGGCGGCGACATTTTCCAGCGCGTCCAAATCCGGTCCGCGCGCATGAACGGCGCTGTCGACATAGGCCTTCGCCTGCGGCCCGAACTGGGCCGCGACGACTTTCTCGTGAACGCGTTCCAACGGCTTGCTTTGCTTTCTGGAGAAGGGCGCTTCCCGCCTGGGCTGATACAAGGCAGGCAACTATTCTAACCTTATCTTAGCGCGCTTTCCGATCAGACGGAATCGTCCGATCGATAGAAATCCCGTCAACACGCCAGAGCAAGTTCTCATCGAAAAAGTCCGGCGACCTATTTTTAAGAACTTGCTCAAGAGCGCTGCGAAAAAGTGGAATTCGGCCTTTCGCGTAAAGCGCGTTCTAAACTTTAGGAATCGATCAAATTATCTGCATTTGGACGATACGGCCCAAATGCAGCGTGATCTACAGCGCCGGCGCGAAGGGGCATGAGGAGCGACATTTGCCGCGGCAGCTCCGCTTCTCCGCGAGCGAGGCGTCGATCGCGATCTCGTCGCACTCTTTTGACGCGGCCGCCGCGGGCGCGGCGACATTCTTCGCCTTGACGAAACGCCCGCCGGCGCTGCGCACGAAGATGCGGGAGTGATCGCGCGGATCGAATCTGACCGTCGCGCGCGATTCGCCGTCTTGCAGCATTTGCGCGAGCATGCGCGACCAATATGTCTCGCCGCGCAGGCTCACCCCGCTTTCCGTCACGACGCAGGACGTCTCGGGAAGAAAGGAGAGGCGAAAGCGCAGGCAATCCTTCGGCGCGCGAAAATTTTCAGCGTCATCTCCCGAGCGCCAGCTTTCGATCGGCGCGCGTCCCGTATCCTGGTGACGGCGGCGGTGGTAGTCGTTGACGAGGCCGTCGCCGACGGCGCGTTCGAGATCGCGCATGTCGCGCGCGACCGCGCCGCGCAAGTGACGGGGCGTCTCCGGCGCATAAACGGCGACTTGCGCTTTTGCGATCAAAACCTCGCCGAGTCGGCCGCCCACCATATGGGTCGCGAGCGCGCCGAAGACGCGTTGCCTGACGGGCAGGTCCACGGTCGCGACGCCTTCATCGCGGCAGGCGCGGGCGAAAGCGCGCAATCCGAAGACGCTTTGCGGATCGGCGGCGACCGCCTCGGGAAGGCCGGCGGCCGGCCAGTCGCCGGCGACGCCGCGCTCCTTCATCCAGCGCGTCTTGTCGCAAACCGCGTGCAGGAGACACAGGCCGACCGACAGGCGCGAGGGCGGCGCAAGCGAGAGATGAAAACCTGCGACCATCCGCGTGCCGGCGTCGATCGCCAGCGTCAGCCAGGGATATCCCGCATCGCCGGTCTGCGCGTCGAAGGCGCATTCCTCGATCTTCACATGATCGAAGTAGAGCGTCTGCAACGGCCGTTCCGGGATATCGCTCAACCGCATTTGAGCCATGTCCCGGTCAGCTCCCTCTGTTTCCCGAGCCCGGCGGCCCGCCTTCGAAATCGCGAAGCCGCGCGCGAATGGTGCGCCAATTAGGAGGCGGCAGAAGCTGATCCTTGCAGCGCTTGCGCACGTCCTGGACGAGCGCGCTGAACTTCGGCCGGAGCGTTTTCGAATAATGCGCCTTGATCGCTTCTTGAATGAGCCGTTCGCGGAGCGGGTCGAGGCCGCGTGCGCCCTTCGGCCTTCCTACCGGCCGCGTCGCGCAGGTGACGGCCCCGCAGGTGCGAAAGGTCTTCACCATGCGATAGGCGGTGGCGCGGCTCACGCCGAGGTCCTTCTTGAGTTCTTCGACGATCGAAGCCGAAGATTTGCCGACCGTCGCCGTGAGAAGCTCGCGAAGAGCCTCCTCCCGCTGCTTGCGGGTATTCGAGCGATCGTCTTCTCCAGTTTGTGCGCTCATCTATCGCTATACTCTTATTTTCATGTCTTATTATTTTTTATGCGCGGAGAGTTTCCCGCCGTTTCTTTATGATGCGCGTGACTTTTTGCCGGCCGCGGGAACGACGATTCTCGCCGCGCCCAGTCCTTTTCACATCAATATAAGTGGAAAAACAATATCCTCTTTATGCGCCTGCGTCATGGCTTCACCGCATGGGCTTGCTCCCGTCTCAAGCGTAACTGTTTAGACGAAGCCGAAACGACGCCAAAATATGCCGAGTTTTCTTTGAATTCAAAGAAGCGCCAACGTTTTGGAATAGTTAAAAAATGAAAGTTTTATGCAGTGAGACGGTTTAATACATATTCCGCTACATTTTGTCGCGGCGGATTCATCGGACCATCTCGTCTTTTCGTCGCGCGGAGTCAAAGCCCAGGCATTGCTCGTCGCGGCGCAAAAAGTCGTCCCGGCTCGGGGGCCTTCGAGCCGGGACGACGGGCGCCTGAATCGGGATCGTGTGGGATGGAGCCGCCTGCGGCGTTTCCATCAGGAACGATCTCGCTTGGGGGAGGTGCGGCGCGTTCGATGCGGCTATTAGAGATTGAGCGCTCTGTTCACCGACGGAATGAAGATCGCGAAGAGAAAGACGCAAAAGGCGACCCATAAGGCCACCCATCCAAGTTCCTTGACCGAGTGTAAAGTCTTCATCGGGGTTTCTCCCTTTCTCGTTTTTTCGCTCTCGCCGAGCGGCGTCATGAGCCTGACGCGTAAAGCGACGCCGGGCATTGCGCGCCGGCGGGCGCATTCTTGCGAAGAGCGCCTTGAGAGAGACGGGCCGGCTTTGGCCTGACTCGAAAGGCGCTCTTGCCGCGATCTTCGTCAAATCGCCGCCCGGCACAATGCGCGAAACCTGTGGCAGGATGTCGCAAATGTAAATAAATACGAGATTAGTATCAGCATAAATTGCAGAGTATCATTTTATATTACATATATATTCGGCAAAAGTGCAGAGTAGCGTTGTAAGTATCAACTTATGATACATCTAACATCTCAAAATTTACAGCATAAAATGCAGCATATCAAGTCATTGCTACAAATTGTCGCGCGTTATTTGCTATAGTTTTGTTGACAAAACTGTTATTTCTCATGATAGCGTCGCTTCACTGTAGAAGTCGCTCCGGCTTTGCTTGACCGCGCAACTCAAAGCGCTTCGCGCGGCGGGCGCGCGCGCTTTTGCCTCGCGCAAGGCGGAAGAGCGCTTCGACAGCATCCGACGGCCAAGGCCATCGCGGCCGCTTGTCAGGCGGCGTTCAAAGCGCGGGGGCGCGTCGGGAGAGGAAACGAACCGTCTCGGGCCGGGAAGCTTCGAGACCCAAGAGGAGAGCGACAATGAGTCTGACGACAGGGAAGGCGGCTGGCGCCGCGCAAGCCGGCGAGGTCGATACGATCGTCAATTTTCGGCCGGCCTATATCGCCATGGCGGCGATGCTCGTGTTCTACGTCGGCATCCGCGTCTATGAGCAATATTTCGGCTGGAAGGCTGGCCTCGATTCCTTCGCGCCGGAATTCCAGACCTATTGGATGAGCCTGATGTGGGCCGAACTCCCGCTGGAGTTCATCGCCTTCTGCGGCATCGGCGGCTATCTGTGGAAGACGCGCGACCGCAATCTCGACGCCCTCGCGCCGCGCGAGGAGATGCGCCGCATCTTGACGCTTGTCGGC
Organism: Methylocystis borbori; assembly: GCF_036576025.1. NCBI lineage: Bacteria > Pseudomonadati > Pseudomonadota > Alphaproteobacteria > Hyphomicrobiales > Methylocystaceae > Methylocystis > Methylocystis borbori. Next base: position 16,126 of record NZ_JAZHYN010000050.1, read on the forward strand.
TGGCTCGCGGTCTACGCCTTCTCGGTCTATTGGGGCGCGTCCTATTTCACCGAGCAGGACGGCACCTGGCATCAGACGGTCATTCGCGACACGGACTTTACGCCGAGCCATATTCTGGAGTTCTACCTCAGCTATCCGATCTACATCATCTGCGGCTGGGGCGCCTTCATGTATGCGCATACGCGCATTCCGCAATTCGCGAAGAAAATCTCGCTTGCCTTTCTGATGTTCTTCGCCGGGCCTTTCATGATCTTCCCCAACATCGGCCTCAATGAATGGGGCCATACTTTCTGGTTCATGGAGGAGCTGTTCACGGCGCCGCTGCATTGGGGCTTCGTGTTCTTCGGCTGGTTCGCGCTCGCGGTGTTCGGAGTCGCGCGGCAGGTGCTCGATCGCGTGATCGAACTCAGCAAGGAATATGAGAAGGACGCGCTCGCGCTCTAAGGCGCGCGTCCTTCATCTTTCAACGCATCGAAATCGAAAAGAAGCGGCTGCCTCGCGAAATGCGCAGGCGGCGACGGGAGCCGCTTTCCTCATCGCCAGAATCAATCTCAAGGAGAGAAGCAATGTCCACCTCGACTGAAGCAGGCTTGCCGCCGGGCAAAACCTGGAAATCGAAAGAGGAATTCCTCGGCTGCGTCATCCTGACGGACTGGATCCTTCTCGTGGTCCTGTTCGCCGTGCTGCTCGGCTCTTTTCATATCCACTACATGCTGCTTGCCGGCGACTGGGACTTCTGGATCGACTTCAAGGATCGGCGCATGTGGCCGACTGTGGCGCCCATCGTCGCCATGTGCTTCGCGGCGGCCGCGCAGGCGTTCTTCTGGACGAGGTTCCGTCTCCCGATTGGCGCGACCACCGTGGTGCTCGCCCTGCTGATCGGCGAATGGATCAACCGCTACGACAACTTCTGGGGCTGGACCTTCTTCCCGATCAATCTCGTCTTCCCGTCGGCGCTCATTCCCATGGGCTTCTGGCTGGACATCGTGCTGATGATTTCGGGGAGCTGGCTCGTCACGGCGCTGCTCGGCGGTCTCGGCTGGGGCCTCTTGTTCTATCCGATCAACTGGCCGGCGCTGGCGCAATATCATCAGGCCGCCGAAATCGACGGCGTGCTGCTCACGCTCGCCGATCTGATCGGGTTCAACTACGTCCGCACCGGAACGCCGGAATATATCCGCATGGTGGAGCGCGGCACGCTGCGCACCTTCGGCAAGGACGTCGTGCCGGTCGCGGCCTTCTTCTCCGGCTTCATCTCCATGCTCGTCTACTTCCTGTGGTGGAAAGTCGGCCAGTGGTTCTCGACGACGAAATATCTCGAACTCGAAGAAGTCTGAGGCGCGCCGCCTCGCTCGACCCAAAAACCAATCACGCCGGAGCCTCTATCGGCTCCGGCGGCCAAAGAGGACAATCAAAGGGAGTCGCTCAATGAAGAGCTCAATCATCCTTAAGATGGCGAAACGCCTGACGACCCGCGTCGCTTGCTGCTGGGCGATCGGACTGGCCGCGGCCGTCGCCTTGACGACGCTGACCGCGTCGACGCCCGCCGTCGCCCATGGCGAGCGTTCGCAGCAGGCGTTTCTGCGCATGCGCACGCTGAATTGGTACGACGTCAAATGGTCGAAGACCGAGCTCAACGTCAATGACGAGATGGAGCTGACGGGCAAGGTGCATGTCTTCGCCGGCTGGCCGCAGGCCGTCGCAAGGCCCGGCGAAGCCTTCCTCAATGTCGGCGAGCCCGGTCCGGTGCTGATCCGCAAGAGCGCCTTCGTCGGCGACGTGCCGGTGCCGCGCACCTTCTCGATGGATGTCGGCAAGGACTATGAATATAAAATCGTGCTGAAGGCCCGCCGGCCGGGACGCTTTCACGTCCATGTCCAGATCAACGTCAAGGACGGCGGCCCCATCGTCGGTCCCGGGCAATGGATCACGATCAAGGGCGACATGAAGGATTTCACCAATCCCGTGACGCTGCTCGACGGCTCGGTGATCGATCTCGAGACCTATGGCATTAAATGGGTCTATATCTATCACTTCCTCTGGATGGCGGCGGCGGCGGCGTGGATTCTCTACTGGTTCATGACCAAGGGAATCATCGTTCGCTACTGGCAGGTGAAGGCAGGCAGAGCGGGCGAACTCATCGGCCCGAACGAGAAACGGATCGGCGCTATCACCCTCGCCGGCGTGCTTCTCGCGGTGCTCGGCTTCTATGCGGCGGCGAATAAGGAGTTTCCGCGCACGCTGCCGATGCAAGCGGGCCTCTTGACCGGCATATCGCCGATCGACGAGCCGTCCCCGACCGTGTCGGTTCGCTTCAGGGGCGGCTCCTATACCGTTCCCGGCCGCGAGCTGCATATCAAGACGACCATCGTCAACAATGGCAAGGAGCCGATCCGGGTCGGCGAATTCACGACCGCAGGCCTTCGCTTCCTCAATCCGGACGTCATCCCCCAAAGACCTGACTTCCCGGATTATCTCCTTGCCGACCGTGGCCTCTCGGTGAGCGATCCTTCGCCGATCCAGCCAGGCGAGACGCGTAACATGGAGGTGATCGTTCAGGACGCCCGCTTCGACATCGAGCGCCTGTCCGATCTTGCTTACGACACGGACAGCCAGTTCGGCGGCCTGCTGTTCTTCTTCGATCCTTCCGGCGGGCGCCAGAGGGTGGAGATCGGGGGCCCCGTGATCCCGAAGTTTCGGTCAGACGTGACGCTCTGACCCGAACGGACTTCACGCGGTTTCACTCTTCTCCGCGTGTTGGCGTGGAAGCCTCGCCCGCCCGGTTCGCCCGGGCGGGCCTTTTGTTTTGCTCTTATCCGTTCTTGCTTCGGCGCGCCCCGCGTTCCTCGGCGCCGGGCGCAGCGAGAATCAACGGCTGCGACCTTTCTCCCTCTCGCCAAGCGCCGATGCCAGCCTATGTCATGACAGTGAGGCCGGGCGATCCGAAGCCGATAAGAGCGCGCCGCCTGGGCCGAGAGCGTCAGGAGTTGGAAAAATGGGACAGAATTTCAAATCGGCGCTCGGCGCCATCCTTATCGCGACAATGGCGGCGACCGCATTGCCGACCGAAACGTATGCGGGGCCGACGACCGTCGCGGTTCGTGAAGACGTCGGATTATCCGGGCCGATCGATCAAGCGCGCTATCGGCGTTATGTCAGGCGCAGGTATTATTACCGCTATGGCTATGATCCGGCGGGAGCCGCTTTCGCGGGCGCCGCGCTCGGCATTATGGGGGCGGGGATCGCCGCCGCCACGGCGCCGCGCTACTACGGCTGGGGCCCTTACTATGGCTATGGCTATCCCGGCTATTATGGCGGCTGGGGCTGGTGATCGCGGCGCGTTTTCGCGCGGCTTCGTAATCCACGGCTAAACGCTGGCGGCGACGCGGAGGGCGTCGCCGAATTCGCGCGAAATGCGCGCGCGGCGCGATGTTTTGCGTCCCGATGAGATCGCCATATGCGCGCCCAAACGATGGCGTCTCGTCACGCGGCGCGCGCAGGGAGGCCATCATATTGGCGCAAAGCTGGGGTCACTCGGGCGGAGGGGCTGAAGAAGATTCTGGCCGAACAAGCCATTCCACCAAGGACCCGCTCATGCAAAGCATTATTATTGGCCGCTCCGCGAAGAAGGCTCTCCTCCTGGCGACGATTCTGGCGGCTTCCGCGCCGCTCTCTGGCTGCTACACGCCGGGAGAACGCGCGCTTGGGGGCGGCGTGATCGGCGGTTTGGGCGGCGCCGGAATCGGCGCGCTGGCCTCCGGCGGCCTTGCCGGCCCGACGTTGGCCGGGGCGGCGGTGGG
>NZ_JAZHYN010000051.1:0-19687 GCF_036576025.1 Methylocystis borbori
GTCATCGCAGCGCCGCCGTTTTCACCCACCATTGCGGGCATTGCGCGCGGATGTCGCGGGCGGCGCGCACGGCCGCCTGCCGAGTCGCGAAAAGCGCGAAACAGGTGGCGCCAGAGCCCGACATGCGCGCGAGGCGGCAGCCGCGCGTGGCGCGCAGTAGCGCGAGCGCGTCGACGATGACGGGCGCCTGAAGACAGGCGGCGTCTTCGAGATCGTTGCGTCCCTTTGCGAGCGCCACGAGAAGATCCTCGGCGCTGGCTCCATCGCCGATCTCGGGATGCGCGGCGCCGGCGCTGCGCGCGCCTTTCGCGAGTCCGAGCGCCGCGAAAACAGGGGCGGTCGCCACGGCGACGCCGGGATTAACCAGCACGGCGGGCAGAATCGGCAGGCGAATCGGGGGGCCGAGCGCCTCGCCCGCGCCGCGCATCATCCGCGCGCGCGCTAAAAGGCAGATAGACACGTCAGAGCCCGTGGCGCAGGCGGCGTCGATGAGGCGCGAATCATCCGCCGCGAGGCCATGGGCGCGCGCGAGCAGCCGCAGCGCGGCCGCGGCGTCGGAAGAGCCGCCGCCGATTCCAGCCGCCACCGGCAGACGCTTCTCCAGCCTGAAGGCGCCGAGCGTCAGCCCCTCGACGCGGGCGGCGAGATTGCGGGCGGCGCGCAGCACGAGATTGTCGTCGCCGGCGCCCGCGGCGGGCGCTGTCGGGCCCGAGATGTCGAGCGAAAGCGCGGGACCGGGCGCAAGCGCCAGCGTGTCGCCGCCGCCCGTAAAGGCGACGAGGCTTTCGAGCGCGTGATAGCCGTCTTCCCTGCGGCCGAGAATATGCAGCGTGAGATTGATTTTCGCGGGGGCGCGCGTCGTCAGCATCGAACCCCGGCCTCCGCAAATGGGGAAAATCGCGGAGCCTCTCGATTTGGAGCGGGCGAAGGGATTCGAACCCTCGACCCCAACCTTGGCAAGGTTGTGCTCTACCCCTGAGCTACACCCGCATCCGTCGCGCCGTTCGAGCCTGTCGCCAGACCGTCGCGGGCGTGGTTATGCCGGAAACGAATCCGCTTTGCAACTCGCGCGACACGCTCGAGCGACGCTCCGGGAGGAACGGCTTCCGGAGCGTCCTGCCTTCACTGAATCATGCGGGCCGTGGAGCCCGTGGCGCCGGTGATATTGGCGCTGTCGGGCGAAATCCACGCCGGGACCCAGGTCAGGGCGACGACGACGAAAACGGCGAAGCCCGCCACATAGAGGAGGATTTTTCCGACTTCCGCGCCGCCATGGACATTATAGGCCATTTTTTCTCTCCCTTCGGTTTGCTGTTAAGTATGACAAAACGTAAATAGCCGAAGATTGATAATTCTTCAATATGATAATAGTATAATTTCCTAATTATCCGGATAATTTATACATTGGCTCAAATAAAAAATATCTGCGTGGTCTGTACAGACCGGCGTGTGGTCTTAAGGACGCTTATAATCTGTCTAAAGACGGCCCGGTTATGCAGGCAAAAGCTAGAAACGGCGGCGGCGACTTGCCGTGGCCAGCGCCGTCGCCGCCGTCGAGCCAGGATAGCAACAGGGGGAAGCCATCTTGGCGATCGGAATTTTCGGCGTTGGAGAACTTCGCGCAAGGACCACATAAAGCATTTATCTTGATCATATACTTGGACCTAAGAATTTTATATTGAATGGCTCTATCGGCGCGGTTGGAGGCGGCCGCGGGCGCGGCGCTTGCCGAAAGCGGCTTAAGCGCGCATTCGCCGGACGATGGGCGTTTTTTCTGGAATTTTTATCATTGCGTTCCGTTGACCGCGCGCGAAGCTTAAGTATCAATCTCCAGTCGAAATCGTCCCTGCAGCCTCGCCCGCCGATCTTCCGTGGCGTCGGCTCAGCTCGATCCCGTGAGCAGATCAGCAGTAAGGCTCCAACTTGTCGAACGCGCCAGCGAACCATCAGCCATGTGGTTTCATAATGGAGGATAAAATGATCGTTGTTTTACGCTCCGTTGTTTACGCCATTATTTTGTTGGTAAGCTTGGTTTACTCATTGACTGCGACAGCAGACTCTGGTCCGCCTTATAATAACGGCGCGACTGTTTTTGTTCCATTTATTAATGCAAATGATATGAGTAAGCCGAATCTATATACAAATCCTAAAATACAGGTTGGGTTCAGTAGTAACTATAGTTCATCCTTCGCTGTCACCATGGATACAGGTTCAGTAGGAATTGTTGTAGGCAGTAATTATTTTACTCCACCGGCGAAACGACGAGCGGATCCGAGTTTTGTCGGTTCAGGAAGCGAAACGCTTACCAGCAGCGGCGTTAAATACACGGGAGATTGGTATAAAACTACTGTGCACTTGTTTAGCGGTAAGACCGTGGTCGCAAGGTCGACAGTGCCTGTTCTGGCTTTAACCAACGTTTCATGCATACCGGGCGCGAGAAATTGCCACATAGATGATCCCACGGGAGCTGGCGTGGCTTATTTCGGCGTCGGTTTCGCAGGGGGGCCGGGCCAACCTCAAGGGACGCCGGATAAGAACGCTTTTTTGAACGTCACGAACATAGCGGGGAGCAGCTCGCTGCCTTCGCCGGGCTATATTTTGTCGACGCAAGGCGCGCAGATCGGTTTGACATCGAGCAATACCAAAGGTTTTGCCTTGATCAAACTGGAGCCGTTGTTGGCGCCGACGTTAGAGCAATGGCAAACCGCCCCTGAATCTAAAAATTTGTTGACCGATTGGCAGCATGCGCGGGGCACGATCACGGTGAATGGAATATCGGGAAGCGGCGGCATATTGTTCGACACCGGCGTGAACACAGGTTTTTTAACGCCGCCCATAGGCGTGACGGTGAAGACGGGCATGGGGCCTAGCAAAGCCGAGTGCAATACGTCGCCGCCGACCTGCGCCGTCAGCGGCACCACAGTTCAGGTTTCCATTCCAAATCAAACTAACCCGGTCGCTTCGTTTAACTATACCGTGGGCGCCGGCAATGGCTCTCAAATTGGAAATCCCATTTCGCCCTATGCTCTGTCGGTTGAGCAGAAGAGCGCGCCTTTTTTGAACACTACCGTTCGCTTCTTGCAGGCGTTCACTTACTTCTATGATGCGGCCAATGGTTTCGTTGGCCTGCAAAAAATCACAGGTAATACGCCTGCTAAATATGCTGCTAGCACGCCAGGGGCGTTGACGGTTGAAGGCGTTTTTCAGTGCTTTTTCGGTTGGGCTGGAGCTAATTTTTATTCCCGAAACGTTCGCGTGCAGCCTACGGCATATAAATGGCCTTATACCTACATTTACGATAATCAGAAGTACGTCGGGATTTCCTCCGGCGTTCCGGCTTCCGATAATATGCCTGCCGCTACTAGCCTTGCCAATACTGTATACACTTGGGGGGCTGGCGGACCGTCTTCGGGTACGGATCTAGGCGGCTTATCGGGTTGGTTGGCCGCCGCGGGTTGTCAGTAAGGCGGACGCTTCTAAAAGCCGGCGCGACGGACAATCTCTCGGACGAGCGCGCCGAGTTCCTTATCAACGATGGCATGTCCTTCATGCGCTTTTGGCTTTCGCGCGCCGATCGCGTTGGGGACGCATGCGCCAGATGGCCGTTCCGCATTTTAGAGCGGAAATCGCCCATTGCTTGACGGATCTATACGAGCGGGCAGACCATGTCTTGCCGCACGGCGCTATTTGCATTCCTGCACGACGCGAACCAGGGCGTCGGAGAGGCCCTTGAGCGAATAGCTGTCGGTCGTGCTGACGCCCTTTGCCGAAGAAGCCTTCACGACGAGCTTGGAGCCGCCGCGCAGCGCGCCGACGAACTCCTTCTCCTTCGACTGATCCTTCACCCAGGCGTTGTCGCCCTTGGTGATGAGTTCGTAGCCCTCGCCGTCGATCTCGGCGACGGCGGCGGAGCCGTCCTTTGTCGGATAGCCGAGATTAATCGCGACCTCATGGCGGATGTTTTCGGCCGGCCGGGTCGAGATGAACACATAGGCCGAGGCGTCCTTGAGCTTCCCCTTGGGAGCGCGGTCCCTGGGCTGGGCCAGCGCGTAGCAGGTCTTGTCCTTCCCGCCCTGCGCGGCATAGGCCCCCCAGTCGCCATAGCTGCCGAGCTGTTCCGGCTTGCCCGCGTTTTTCGTCGCGGGCTTCTCGGCTTTTTCGGCTTTGGCCGGCTTGTCCTTCTTGCCGCCGGAGGCGGTATCGCGCGGCGCGGCGTCCTCCGTCGGCGCCGGTTTGGCGGCCGGTTTGGCGAAGGCCGGCGCGCCGAATCCCAGAATCAGGGTCAGCGCGAGCGTGAGGCGAAGGGGAAAGTCTGTCGGCATGGCTCAAGATTCTACTGTCGGGCGTCCGCGCGAACAAGAGCCCTCGGCGCGCCGGGGCTCTATACCTCTTTTCTCGCGGCGATGAGATAATTCACTTCCGTGTCGTGGCTCTTGCGCCAGCTTCGCGTCAGCGGCTGGAAGCTCATGCCGGCGCGGTCGATCTCCCGCATGCCGGCCCGTCGCAGCCAGTTGGAAAGTTCGTCGGGCCGGATGAATTTATCGTGGTTATGCGTGCCCTTGGGCACCCAGCCGAGCACATATTCCGCCGCGACGATCGCGAAAAGATAGCTCTTCAGCGTGCGGTCGATGGTGGCGAGGAAAATGAGGCCGCCGGGCTTCAGCAGCCGGCCGAGCATCGCGACGAAGTCCTGCGGGCCTTCGACATGTTCGATGACCTCGAGCGCCGCCACTGCGTCGAACTGCTCGCCCGTCTCGGCAAGCACCTCGGCGGTGATATTGCGATAATCGATGTTGAGGCCGGCCTTCTCGGCGTGGCGGCGCGCGACCGCGATATTGTTGGGCGCGGGATCGACGCCTGTGACCCTGGCGCCAAGTTCGGCGAGCGATTCGCTTAAAATTCCGCCGCCGCAGCCGATGTCGACGATGCGGAGGCCTTCGAGCGGGCGTTCGCGCGGCGCATTCAGCGCGCCTTCGTCATGCAGCGCGAAGCGGCGCAAATGATCGCGGATATAGGCGACGCGGATCGGATTGACCTCATGCAGGATTCCCATCTTGCCGGTCTTGTCCCACCATAAGTCGCCGAGGCGGTTGAAGCGCGCCACGTCTTCCGGGTTGACGCTGGCCGAATGGGGGGGCGGGCGGTCGGACAAGCAGGGCCTCGCGAAGATGCGGAGAAATTAGATAGTCCCCCTGACCTCGTCCTTCGAGACGCCGCCTGCGGCGGCTCCTCAGGATGAGGTCGAGGGAATCATGCGCAAGCTCCTCATCCTGAGGAGCGCGCGAAGCGCGCGTCTCGAAGGACGAGGAGCTTGCGCATGATTCCCGTGGTGAAGCGCGGCCGTTGACAGGCCCGCCGGCGCGGACCCATATACGCCGGCTTTCGGTCGGATGCGAGCCTTAGCGTCCCTCTTTCCGGTCTTATCTTCCCGGTCCCATCTTTCCGGTCCAATGTCACGCCTGGTCATGAAATTCGGCGGCACCTCGGTCGCCACCGTCGAGCGCATCCGCAATGTCGCGCGCCATGTGAAGCGCGAGGTCGACGCCGGACATGAGGTGGCCGTGGTCGTCTCGGCGATGGCCGGCAAGACCAATGAACTCGTCGGCTGGTGCCGGGAGGCGGCGCCGCTCTACGACCAGCGCGAATATGACGCCGTCGTCGCCTCGGGAGAGCAGGTCACGGCCGGGCTGCTCGCCATCGCCTTGCAAGAGGCGGGCGTGCCCGCGCGGTCCTGGCTTGGCTGGCAGACGCCCATCGCGACCGACGCGACGCATGGCTCGGCCCGCATCATATCGATCGACGGCTCGGGCGTCGTCGCCGGCTTCGGCCGCGGCGAGGTCGCGGTCGTCGCGGGTTTTCAGGGCGTTCATCAGGAGAGCGGCCGCATCACCACGCTCGGGCGCGGCGGATCGGATACGAGCGCCGTCGCGCTCGCCGCCGCGATCAAGGCCGACCGATGCGACATTTATACGGATGTGGACGGCGTCTATACGACCGACCCCAGGGTCGTGCCCAAGGCGCGGCGCATGGAGCGCGTCGCCTTCGAGGAAATGCTGGAGATGGCCTCGCTCGGCGCCAAGGTTTTGCAGGTGCGCTCGGTCGAGGTCGCCATGGTGCATGGCGTGCGGACCTATGTACGTTCGAGCTTCGACGATCCCGACAGGCCGGGCGAAGGGACGCTGATCTGCAACGAGGAGGACATTGTGGAAGACCAGGTCGTCACAGGCATCGCCTTCTCGCGCGACGAAGCGCAGATCACGCTGCGCCATGTCGCGGACAAGCCCGGAGTCGCCGCGGCGGTGTTCATGCCGCTGGCCGACGCGGGCATCAATGTCGACATGATCGTGCAGGCCGTCTCCGAAGAGGGCATGACCGACATGACCTTCACCGTGGGCACGGCGGATTACGAGCGCGCCTACGCCATCATCGAGAACAGCCGAGAGGCGATCGGCTTTTCGAGCATCGGCGGCGAAAAAGAGGTCGCCAAGATTTCCGCCATCGGCATCGGAATGCGCAGCCACGCCGGCGTCGCGGCGCGCGCCTTCCGCGCCCTGTCCGAAAAGGGCGTGAATATTCGCGCCATCACCACGTCGGAGATCAAATTCTCCGTTCTGATCGACGAGGCCTATACGGAGCTCGCCGTGCGCACGCTGCATTCGCTTTATGGGCTCGACGCGGCTTAGCGCATAACTCTTATTGCTACGCTTGAAGGCGCGCTTCCCGGCGACATGTTTCCGCTGTCAAATAATTAAAGCGGAGGATGTCCCATGGAAGAGCTGATGAGCAACGTAACAGCGGCGGCGAAGCTCGATCCGACGGTCGCGAAAGCGGCGATCGGCCTTGTGCTTCGATTTCTTCGCGACGAAGATAAGAGCGGGAATATGCAGACGATGATCGCCAAAATGCCGCGCGCACAAGAGGCGATTGACGCATCGCTGTCGACGGGCGACGGCGGCGTCACGCAGGTCATCGAGGGCATGACCAGTTTCATCGGCCATGGCCGCGCCGATCTGAATATTCTCGCGGGACAGCTCGAAAAACTCGGCGTGAGCGAAGCGCAAACCGACGCTCTCGTTCGAGAAGTGCTGGCGCGCGCGGAAAATGTGATCGGCGTGGAAGGCGCGGAGAAGATCAGGGACATCCTGCCTGCTCTGCGCGAGCGGACGGACTTGCCGACCGATCTGCGCCGCAGCGCCTAGAGCGCGCCGAAGCGCTGTCGTTCCTGCGGCGCGGCCCGCCAGGCCGCGTCGCGTCGAGACGACCACGCGCGCAAATATCGCGGCGAACGTCGCGCTTTACGCAGCTCCCCGACTAAACGGCTATTTTACGAAGTCGACCACGATGGAGATCGGCTTTCCATTGCTGCGATTGTCGTGGGGGAGGCTCCTGAGAACGAACATCTCATTCTCGGGTATGGGCTCCGTCAGGAAGTTCTCGTCGTTCGTGAAGCACTGATAAAATTTTATCGTCGCGCATTTACGAATGTCCGACTTCACGATGAGGTCGAGGATGAGCTCATATTTGGGAAACCAGAGGTGGGCGTTGCCGTCCTGAGAGAAGCTGACTTTTGTTTGGGCCGTCGCAGAGTCGTACGTCGCCGACGCGCCCATCATGAGGTCTCCGATAACTCTTTGCCTGTCGTCGAAGATCGATCTTTTCTTCAGCAAGGGGCTGCGGTAGTCGGGCACGCTGAGCCTGAAAACGCCGGCCGGCTTCAAAACGCGGTAGATTTCGTCGAGGATGAAGGGCAGCTTCTCGAACGGGAGATGTTCGAAGACGTCTTGCGACTGTATTTTCGGAATGGAATTTTCGGGGAAGGGCAATGCCTCCAGCGCGTTATGCCTTATTTCCCGGTCGTGCGAAGGATGCAGCGCCAATCCGATGAAATTGGCGATCTGGAATTGTCGTTCTCCAAGACCGAGATTTCCGAAATATAGATATTGTTCCATTTTTTTCGTCCCATAAGACATCGCAACCGCGATTTTTCGCTTCGGGCGCAGAAACTCACGAGCGAATCTTTTTGCCCTTGTCTCCCCCAAGGCGCAAGTGGCGGGCGGGAAGCGCATATGTCTTTCCTGTGACGCATCGCCAGACGTCGCTCAATCGCGCCGTCGGCAAATGCGGGGGGCGCTTGATTTTGAACGCCGTCGCGGCGACAGTCGCGCCGCGCGCGAGGAGAGCGCGAATCTACAAGGAGGACGCCATGGATGAATTGATCGCGCGGGTCTCGGCGGCCCTTGGCGTCGATGCTGGAACCGCCAAAAACGTGATCGGCCTTGTGCTCGGCTTCCTGCAAAAAGAAGCTCCGGACAGCCCGGTGTCGGATTTTCTCGACCAGGTGCCCGGTTCGCGCGAAGCGATCGACGCCGCCGAGGCGTCAGGCGGGTCTGGCGGCGGTCTTGGCGGATTGATGGGCGGCATGGGCGGCCTCATGGGCCTTGCCGGCAAGCTCAACGCCGCGGGCCTCGACATGAGCCAGATCCAAACATTGGGACGCGAAATTTTCGCCTATGCCGAAACGATTCTCGGCAAGGAGAAAGTGCAGCAGATCGCGAGTTCCATTCCGGGGCTCTCGCAATTCGTTTGACGATGAATGATCGCCATTCCGGCCGGCCAGAAGGCCTGACCGGGAATCCATGGCAACCTCATCGCTGCGCGCGTCCGAATGACGGGCGCCGGCGTCAGGCCCGCTTTCTGAGATTCGCGAGCCTCACGCCGCAGACATGCAGGACGCCGACAAGGGCGCCGGCGTAGACGAGCGCGCCGGCGGCGCCGAGCGCGAGAAGCGCGACGAGATTGGCGAGAACGCCGAAATGCGCGCCGAGGGCCAGCGCCGAGGCGCGGCCGAAGATGGCGACGCCCGCCAGCAGCGCGCAGGCGACCAAGGTCGCGCCGAGCGTCTTGCCGAAGACGGCGTCGAAGCGCATGGCGCCTTGCGCCAGCGCGAGACCGACCAGCGCCGCGAGATTGATCCAAAGGCCCACTGAGGTCGCCGTGGCGAGGCCGACCGCGCCGAGCGGGCGAAACAAGACGATCTTCAGCGCGACATTCGCGGCGAGCGCGGCTAGCGCGATCAGCATGGGCGTCCTCGTATCGCCGCGCGCCTGGAAGCTGGCGCGGGCGGAGGCGATCAGCACCAGCGCCATCAGCCCGGCGCCATAGGCCGCAAGCACGTCCCCCGCGGCATAGGCGTCGGCGGCGGAAAATTTGCCGCGCTGGAAAAGGCCAGCGACGATGAGCTCGGGAATCGTGTCGAAAGCGATGAAGAAGGGCGCGGCGAGCCCCACGGTGAGCGCCATCGTCCGGCTTTGGGCGCCGAGCGCGCCTTCCGGGTCGCCGGCGGCGATGCGGCGACTCATTTCGGGCAGGAGCACGGTGCCGGCGGCGATGCCGATGACGCCGACAGGGAGCTGGTAGAGCCGTTCCGCGTAAGAGATCGAGGAGACGCCGCCATCGGCGAGCATGGACGACAATATGGTGTCGGCGAACACGGCGATCTGCGGACTGGCGGAGCCAATGATCGCCGGCGCGAGCCTTAAAAAGAAATCGCGTACGCGATGCCAGTGCGGCCGGCGCAGGCGCTTGAGAACGCCGATGCTGCGCGCCTGCCACATCAGCAGCGCAAGTTCGAGGACGCCCGAGACGGTTACGCCCCAACTTGCGGCGTAGCCGGCATTGGGAAAGAGAAAGGCGACGGCGAGCGCTCCCATCACCGTCAGATTCATGATGTTGGGCGCGAAGGCCGGCAGCGCGAACCGCCCGCGCGCATTGAGCGCGCCCATATGCAGCACGCAAAGCGTGATGAACAGCAGATAGGGAAAGGTGATGCGCGTTAGATTCACCGCGAGCGCGAATTTCTCGGGGCGGTCGCCGAGGCCCGGCGCGATCAGCGAGACGAATTGCGGCGTCAGCATCCAGACGATCGCGAGCAGGACGATCTGTGAAAGAAGCAGCAGCGTGTATACTTCGTCCGCGAATTCCTCGGCGGCGGCGTCGCCCTCCTGTTCGATCGCCATCGAATAGGACGGAACGAAAGCGGCGTTGAAGGCGCCTTCCCCGAAGATCGAACGAAAGCTGTTGGGCAGGCGCTGGGCGATGAAGAAGGCGTCTGAGACGGCGCCGGCGCCCATAATCGCCGACTGCATGGCGAGCGACAGGAACCCCGTCACGCGCGAGAGCAGGGTGAAGCCGCCGACCGAAAGCAGATTGCGAATCATGGCGGGCGATCCTGCTCTATTCCATGAGTGAGAGCGACATTTGGTCGATCGCGCGCCGCCTCAATGCTCGGGGCAGTGGAGGTAATAGCCGCCGTTGATCTTGGCGAGTTCGTCGCCTTCGCCCCTCGACCAGTGGATATTCGCGCTTCGGCGGCATTTGTCCCATACGCCGGCCGGCTGATCGAAGGTCGCCTCGTCCCTGTCCTCATTCACCGTAAAGCCGTCGGCGCGCAATTCGTCGATGAGATCGTCCACTTCCGTCGAGCCGACGTGGTAGCGCGCCTTCAAACGCTTCTGGAAGAGCTGCTGGTCCTCTTCGCTCTTCGACTCGGGCAGGTCTTTGAGCAGCGCCGGCAAGCTCGGCGTCGCGAAAAACGCCATGCGCGCCCAGAAAGGCGCGAAAAGCGCCAGAAGCGCGGCGGCGGCGACGAGCGCCCAGCCGCGAAATGACAGGCGGCCCGCATTGGTGGCCATTATGAATTTCCTTCCCTCGAATTATTTTTATCCGTCGCCTCGCCGCCGACTTTTTCCGCCACGAGGTAAAGCGGCCTTCCCTTTACCTCATTGAAGATGCGCGCGACATATTCGCCGAGCACGCCGAGCGAAATGAGCTGGACGCCGGAAAAAAAGGCGATCGATACGACAAGCGTGGGAAAGCCCGGCGTATCGACGCCAAACAGCATCGTCCGGGCCCAATAATAGCCGGCCAAGGAGAGCGCGAAGACCGAGATCGCGAGGCCGACATAGGTCCAGACCTTGAGCGGAATTGAGGAAAATGACATCAGCCCGTCCAGCGCGAAACGCACGAGCCGGCCGAGATTGAACTTCGACTCGCCGCCGGCGCGAGCATCCACCTCGAAAGGCACGCCAATCGACTTGAAGCCGATCCAGGCGAAAAGTCCCTTGTTGAACCTGGCGCGCTCGCGCATCGTCAGCAGCGCGTCCACCGCCTGACGGTCGAGCAGGCGAAAGTCGCCGGCGCCCGGCGGCAGCCGCACGTCGCCGAACCTCTCGATGAGATTGTAGAAAAGCCGAGTGAGGAAGGACCGCAGCTTCGGGTCCGTCGCGCGATCGGTCCGCTGGCCGTAAACATTCTTATAGCCCTCACGCCACTTTTCGATGAATTGCGCGATGACTTCCGGCGGATGTTGCAGGTCCGCGTCCATAATGACAACGGCGCGCCCGCGCGCATGGTCGAGGCCCGCGGCGATCGCCACTTCCTTGCCGAAATTGCGCGACAGCGACAGCGCGCTAAAGCGCGGCTCAGCGGCGCAAAGCGCGCGCAAGGCTTCGAGGCTCGCGTCCGCGGACCCGTCGTCGACGAAAATCGCTTCGAAAGAAAGGCCGCAGCGCTCCAGGGCCGGCGTCAGCCGCGCCACGAGCGGATACAAGTTCTCCTCCTCGTTGAACACGGGGATGACGAGAGATATATCGGGCGTCGGACCAGCATTCATGGGAGCGGTGAGAGCCAAGCCAGCATTTCGTGGCGCAACATAGGCGAAATCGCGGCGTAATGCGCGCGGACGGCCGGACAAGCAAAGCGGTATTTATCCCCCCATGCCGAGGAGGCTCCGGCAGGAGCCGTCTTAAAGCGCGGGGGCGAACTCCAGAGGGCGGCGTGGTAAAAAGGTTTCCTCGTCCTTCGAGACGCGCGATTTGCGCCCTCTGGGGACAAAAAAATCTTTAGCTTCTCGCGCCGGCAGAAGGGAAGCGGCTTGATGGCGAAAGAGCGGATTGTCGCGCTTTGCGCGGACGACTACGGCCTGTCCTATGGCGTCAGCGCCGGCATTCTCGAAGCGCTCGACGCGGGGCGGCTCACGGCGGTCTCGGCGCTGGTCAATGGCCCGCGCTGGCCCGCCATGGGCCGCAACCTGCTTCGGCGCGGAGGAAACGCCGACGTCGGGCTGCACCTCAATCTGACCTTGGGACGCCCGCTCTCCGCGATGCGGAAATTCGCGCCGGACGGCGTATTTCCGCCGCTCTCGGAGGCGATCCGGCTGGCGCTCGCGCGCAAGCTGCCGCTGGACGAAATCCGCGCCGAAATCCATCGCCAGATCGACCGTTTCGAGGCGGTGATGGAGCGCGCGCCCGATCATGTGGACGGCCATCAGCATGTGCAGGTGCTGCCGGGGATCAGAACGGCGCTCTTCGACGTTTTGGCGGCGCGCAAGCTCGAAGGACGCGTCTGGCTGCGCGACGCCGGCGACGGCCTCTATCGCATCGCGGCGCGCCGCGCCCAGGCGCGCAAGGCGCTCGCGGTGCGGTCGCTCGGCGCGGGCTTCCGGCGCGAGGCGTTAAGGCGCGGCTTCAAGGTCAATGACGGATTCGCCGGCTTTTCGGATTTCGATCCCGGCCGCGATTATGGAGAGGCCTTTCAAAGCTATCTGCGGGCGCCGGGGCGCGCCCATCTCGTCATGTGCCATCCCGGCCATGTGGACGAGGATTTGAAGGCGCTCGACCCGGTGACGATCACGCGCGAGCAGGAGCTCGCATTTCTTCTTTCGCCGCGCCTGCCCGAGATGCTCGAGAAGCGGGGCTTGCAATTGGCGCGTTTGTCGCAGTTCGAATGAAAGGCCCCGCCGGGCGGATGGCGGGGTTCAGAAGGTCCCTTCGAAGGATATCGGCGCGCGACGTTTGCCGTCCTTCAGATAAATGTCCTTCAAGAAATCCGCGCGGCGGCGGTTGAAATCCTGCGCCCACCAGCCGTCGCCCAGCGGATCGAAGACCGGCGCGTCCGTTCGCCGGAAGATCGCGGTCGACCCGACGAATTCAACCTTCTCGAACATGCTGTCTTCGCTTAGAAAATCCGCGAGCCGGCTGATCGTCGGAATGTGGATGTCGTCGACGACGAGGAGCCCGTCCGTCTTTAAGTGCGGATAGAAATAGTAATATTCGAGTTCCGGAAACGGAAAGCCGTGCGGGCCGTCGATCAATACGAGATCATAAGGGACGTGATCGACGTATCGCGGCAATGTGATCTGCGTCGGACCGAAGACGAGATCGAGACTCTCCTGCCGCGTCGCGGGACAGTTTATGAAATAGTCGACGCTCGACGCTTCTTCCCCACGGTCGTCCAAGCAAAAAACCTTGTGCCGCTCGGCGATGCGGGAAAAAAAGATCGTGGATTTTCCGCATCCCGTTTCGGCGGAAAATATCGACGTTCCCTTCAACAGGCGCTCGACGCGCAACAAGGTGCGCAGCGGCAGCGAGCCGGCGCTATGAGCGAAACCCGCCGTCCGCTCGTAAGCGCCGATCTCGGCGGCGAGCGTCTTATGGCGCGTCGCCTCCGCCCGGAAGGGAAGGGGGAGGGATGAAATGGGCAAGCCCCAGAGCTTCCGTCGCATTCGATTGATCAGTTTGCGCGCAAAGGATGAGGGCATGCAGCCTGGCGTTTCTTCGAGTTAGGAGGAAGGTGGCGGCGTTTATAGCAGCGCAAGCCGCGGCAAGGAAGCTTTACGCTTTTTCGTCCCGCTGGAGCTTGTCTTGCCTGGACTTATCGGCCGATTTCGATGTCGAGGGCAAGATCGAGAGCGGGGGCGGAGTGGGTCAGCGCGCCGACGGAGATGAGATCGACCCCCGTCTCCGCGACCCCCGCCACGGTGTCAAGCGTCACGCCGCCCGACGCTTCGCAGATCATGCGGCCGCCGACCATCGCGACCGCCCGGCGTAAATCGTCGAGCGCCATATTGTCGAGCAGCACGGCGTCGGCGCCTTCGTCGAGAACCTGGCGCAACTGATCGAGCGTATCGACCTCGATTTCGATCTTCACCAAATGTCCGACATGGGCCTTGGCGGCGCGCAGCGCCTGCGCGACGCCGCCGGCGACGGCGATGTGATTGTCCTTGATGAGCACGGCGTCGTCCAGGCCGAAGCGATGGTTGACGCCGCCGCCGCAGCGAACGGCGTATTTCTCGAAAGCGCGCAGGAGCGGCGTCGTCTTGCGCGTGTCGCAAATGCGCGCGCGCGTATGGGCGATGGCTTGCGCATAGCGCGCGGTCAGCGTCGCGACGCCGGAAAGACGCCCGAGAAAATTAAGCGCCACGCGCTCGGCGGAAAGAATGGAGCGCGCGGGCCCGGAGATTGTGGCGATCGTCGCGCCGGCTTCCACGCGCGCGCCATCCGAAACCCTCGCTTCGAAAAGTATGCGCGCGTCTGTCAGTCGGAAGGCGTCGCGCGCGAGCGCCAGTCCCGCGACGACGCCGCTCTCCCGCGCCGCGATCACGGCGGCGGCGGCGGCGTTTTCGGGTATCGTCGCCTGCGTGGTGACGTCGCCGGCGCGACCCAAATCCTCGGCGAGCGCGGCGCGCGCGGCCTCTTCGACGAGGAGCGGCGGAAGATCGAAACTCATGCCTCAAGCTCGTCGGCGATGCGCCTGATGGCGTCAAGCGTCATTCGCGACCGGCGCGCGAGCGCAAGGTCTGGAGCGGGGAAATCCGAGCGGAAATGCGCGCCGCGGCTCTCGCGCCGATCGAAGGCGGCGGCGGCGATGAAGAGCGCCGTCGTCAGCATGTTCCGCGCCTCGATATCGATTGCGTGGGAGAGCATGCGGCGGATCGACTTTACCGCCGCCGCAAGGCCCGCGCCGTTGCGAATGACCCCAACATTGGCCGACATCAGATCGCGCAGCTCCTCGACGATCGCAATATCGCGGTCGCGCGGAATGGGTTCGAGGCGTTCCGACATCGGCGCGTGATCGACGGCGGGCAGGGGCGCCGCCGCGACATCGGCCGCGACGCGCGCGCCGAAGACGATCGCCTCCAGCAACGAATTGGAGGCGAGGCGGTTGGCGCCGTGAACGCCGGTCGACGCGACTTCGCCCACGGCCCAAAGCCCGTCGAGGGTCGTGCGGCCGCGCGCGTCCGTCCATACGCCGCCCATGTGGTAATGCGCAGCGGGCGCAATAGGGATGACGCTTCGCGTCGGATCAATCCCGGCGCCGATGCAACTCGCGTAGACAGTTGGAAAGCGCGCCGGAAATTCTGCGCCGACGGCCGTGCGCGCATCGAGAAATGCGCCCTTGCCGGCGGCGATGCTCGCGAAGACGCCGCGCGCGACAATGTCGCGCGGCGCGAGTTCGCCGTTGGGATCGATATCGAGCAGGAAGCGCCGGCCGTCGCGATCGACGATCGTCGCGCCTTCGCCGCGCAGAGCCTCGGTCGCGAGCGGCGCCGGATCGGCGTCGATGTCGATCGCGGTGGGATGAAACTGTACGAATTCGGCGTCCGCGATCACGGCCCCGGCCCGCGCCGCCATGGCGACGCCGACGCCGCGCGCCTCCAGCGGATTGGTGGTGACGCGATAGAGATGGCCGACCCCGCCCGTCGCCAGGATCAGCGCGGCGCAGGGCGCCTCGCACATGACTCCCGCGAGGTTGCGGGCGCGCACCCCGATGACGCGGCCGCCCCGCATAACGATCTCCTCGGCGGAATAGCCCTCGACGAGCTGGATCGAGGGCGTCCTGGCGACTTCCTTCGCCAGCGTCTCCATGATGGCGCGGCCGGCGGCGTCTCCCTTCACCCGCACCACGCGCCGACGCGAATGGGCCGCCTCCTGCGACGGCGCGAAGGCGCCGAGCGCCGAACGATCGAAGGGCGCTCCCATCGCCGCGAGTTCCTCGACGCGGGCGCGCGCCTCGCGCGCCATGCCGAGCGCAACCTCGCGGTCGACGATGCCGGCCCCCGCCGCGAGGGTGTCGTCGGCGTGGCTTTCCGGCGTGTCGCCCTCCTCGACGGCGGCGGCGATGCCGCCCTGCGCCCAATAGGACGAGCCGCTATGTCCGACCGGCGTCGCCGCGAGGATGGCGACGGGCGTCGGCGCGAGTTTTAGCGCGCAAAAAACGCCGGCGAGGCCGCCGCCGATGATGAGAATGGGAGGCAAATCCTCGGGCATCGACCGCCTAGTCGATCGCGACCGCGGCGAGGCGCGCAAGCGCTTCGGCTTCGCGCGCGACGGCGGCCTCGACCAGGCGCCGCCCGCGTTCCGGTAAGGGCAGGGCGAGCGCCGCCGCATGGCCCTTGGGCGACATTTTGCAGAGCGTCTTGCCAAGAATGTCGATGAGCTTTTCGTCGTCGTAGCCGGCGTATTTCTCGAGGAATTCGTCAAAGTAATGTTCGAGGAAGACGACCGCGACGACATTTTCGAGCGCCTGGGACTCGGGATCTTTCTTCAACTGCTCCTTGCGGATCAGCGCGCCGACATGCGCGATCGCATCCTCGTCATAGCCATGCGCGCACATGATGTCGCCGACGAGTTGCGCATGATGGATCCGGCAGGCGCGCCGCCAGTCGTTATAGCCGCGCCTTCCTTCCTCATAGGCGCCGCGCGCGATTTCCCACCGGCGCAGATGCTGCGCCCGCGCGGCGATCTTGAGAAGGTCGGAGGCTTGCGGGTAGAGCGCGGCGAGACGCGCGCTCATGCGCTCGGCGTAGACGATCTCGAAAGCGCGGCCGTCGACGCGCCGGGGATCGTCCGCATTGGCGGCGTCGATGGCCGCGATCGTCGCATCGAACGCCGGCATCTCGTCACTCCGGTTGACGTGCTGGCTTCAGCCCAGATCGATCATGCGCTGCACGCTGCGCCGCGCGCGCGCGGCGATCAAGGGATCGACCGTCACCTCCTCGCGCAGATAGAGCAGGCTGTCGAGGATTTTCGGCAAGGTGATGCGCTTCATATGCGGGCAGAAGTTGCAGGGCCGCACGAATTCCACGTCCGGCGTCTCGGCGGCGACATTGTCGGCCATGGAGCATTCGGTGACGAGCAGCACGCGGGCGGGGCGCCGCGAGCGGACATAGTCGATCATCGCCGCCGTCGAGCCGGCGAAATCCGAGACCTCGATCACTTCGCGCGGACATTCGGGATGCGCGAGAACCTCGACGCCCGGATTGTCGGCGCGGTAATTCTGGATTTCCTCGGCGGTGAAGCGTTCGTGCACCTCGCAGGCGCCATGCCAGGCGATGATCTTCACCTTGGTTTGCGCGGCGACGTTCTGAGCGAGATAGCGATCGGGAACCATGATGACGCGCTCGGCCCCAAGGCTCTCGACGACCTTCACTGCGTTTGACGAGGTGCAGCAGATGTCGACCTCGGCTTTTACGTCGGCCGACGTATTGACATAGGCGACGATGGGAACGCCGGGATATTCTTCGCGCAGCGCGCGCACATCGGCGCCGGTGATGGACTCCGCGAGCGAGCAGCCGGCCTTAAGGTCGGGCGTGAGAACGAGCTTGCCCGGATTAAGCAGCTTCGACGTCTCGGCCATGAAATGCACGCCGCCCTGCACGATGATTTCGGCGTCGGATTTCGCCGCGAGCTTGGCGAGTTGCAGGCTGTCGCCGATATGGTCGGCAACGCAATGGTAGATTTCCGGCGTCATATAGTTATGCGCCAGGATCGTCGCGTTGCGCACGGCTTTAAGGTCGTTGATCGCCTTCACGTAAGGGGCGAAGAAGGGCCATTCGATAGGCGGAATGACGCGCGCGACGCGGGCGTAGAGATGCGCCGTCGCGGCCTCCACCTCGGGAGTCCAATCCAGCTCTGGGCGCGGGAGCGCGGGGAAACGGCCGGCCGGCCCCACGCCGAGCGCGATCTCGGGAGATCGCCGCTTCGCGGAAGCCGCAGCGCGGATGTCGCCGGTCAGATGATAGTTCATGGTTCGGCCTTTCCCCACGAGCCGAAGGCCTTTTCTCACTTATACTCTTATTGAGTATAAGTAGGCCCCATAAAATCTCCGAGGCGGAATTCCCGCTCGGAGCGTCCAAGCTTTCCAGACTAAGCGGCGGGCTCGCGCTTCGCAAGCTTCGTCCGTTAGGCAAGAAATGTGCTCGCCTTGAGCATATGTCAAGCGCCCCGGCCTCAAAGAGCGCATGAATCGACAATTCAAGAATTTCACGCGGAGCTTCCGGCGCGCGGCAAAGCTGATATAGACGAACCATGCAGGCCGACGCGACGCACGCCTCCTTTCCGCACCGCCATCTGCTCGGCATTGAGGGACTGGCGCGCCCCGATATTCTCACCCTTCTCGACATGGCCGAAGAGGCGATTGAAGTATCGCGGCGCGTCGAGAAGAAGCGCTCCAATTTGCGCGGCCGCACCCAGATCAATCTTTTCTACGAGCCTTCGACACGGACGCAAACCTCCTTCGAGATCGCCGGCAAGCGTCTTGGCGCCGATGTGATGAACATGTCGGTCGCGCGCTCTTCCGAATCCAAAGGCGAGACGCTGATCGACACGGCGATGACGCTCAACGCCATGCGGCCGGACATCATCGTCGTGCGTCACGCTCAGGCAGGCGCGGCGCATCTACTCGCGCGCAAAGTGGATTGCTCGGTCGTCAACGCCGGCGACGGCGCGCATGAGCATCCAACCCAGGCGCTGCTCGACGCCTTGACCATCCGCCGCAACAAGGGACGGATCGAAGGGCTGACCGTCGCCATCTGCGGCGACATTCTGCATTCGCGCGTGGCGCGCTCCAATATTCTGCTGCTTGGGGCGCTCGGCGCGAATCTGCGCGTCGTCGGCCCTTCGACGATCGCGCCAGACGGCCTGTCGCGCCTCGGAGTCGAGGTGTTTCACGACATGCGGCGGGGCCTTGAGGGCGCGGACATCGTCATGATGCTGCGTCTCCAGCGCGAGCGCATGGCCGGCGCGCTGACGCCGAGCGCGCGCGAATATTTCCACTTCTTCGGCCTCGACGAGGAGAAGCTCGCCTATGCCGCGCCCGATGCGCTGGTGATGCATCCGGGGCCGATGAATCGCGGGGTGGAGATAGATACGGCGGTCGCCGACGGCGCCCGCTCGCTCATCCGCGAACAGGTCGAGATGGGCGTGGCGGTGCGCATGGCGGTGCTGGAGGCTCTCGCGCAACATCTGCCGAACGTATAAGCTCGGCTAAAAACACACTCCGGGGGAGAATAAATGATCAAGCTGGTCCGCTTCGTGGGGCTCATTATCCAGTCGATCATTATCGAATTCATTCACGTCTTTGGGCTCGTGGCCTTCCTTATCGCGGCGGCGCTCGGCTATTTCCGGCTGCCGTCCTGGCTCGTCGTCGTGGTCGGCGCCGTCTGCGGCGTCATCGCCGACAAATTCATCGATCAGAGCGAAGTCGTAGGTCTTCTGGAGCGCGCCGCTTCGGCCAATCAGCGCGGCGGCTTCCTCGTTATCGTCTACATTATCATCGTCGGCTTCGGCTATGTCGCCGGCGCCTATGCGCGCCATTGGGTCGCCCAAAGGAAGGCGATAGCCTCCGCGCCTCCCGCGCCCGCTGCCCCTTCGAAGGCCGCGCAAAAGCGCAAGAGAGGCAGGGGCGCGTAAAGGGGAAGGCCCCTTTCCTTCAATCGAACGCCCGCTCACAAACCTTCGAAGAGGGCGGTTGAGAGATAGCGTTCGGCGAAGGAAGGGATGATGAGGACGATGTTCTTGCCTTCGGCCTCGGGGCGGGAGGCGATTTCGAGCGCGGCGGCGATCGCTGC
>NZ_JAZHYN010000052.1:0-19550 GCF_036576025.1 Methylocystis borbori
CTGCTGACGCGCTATCTTGCGGCTTGCGGCGCGGAGGGCATGGCGCCGGCCAAACTCGATGTCGCGCTGGAGGCGCGGCTGTTGCGCGCGCTGTTCGCCGAGCCCGAACTCGCGGCGCTGCGCGAAGCGCGGATCGCGCTTGCGGCCGACGAGGCGACGCGCCGCGAGGCGACGAATGCGGCGCGCCTGATCGCCGACGCCGCGTCCGTCGAAATCGCCCGCGCGCATTTCGACGCCAATGGCGCGACGGATGCGGCGGAAACGCTTGACGCCTATCTGCGCCGCCGGCGCGCGGGCGAATGGACGCCGCCGCAGGACGCGCCGACGCTCGCCGCGCTTGTCGCCCGCGCCGACGTCGAACTCGACGCGAAGCGCCGCGAAGCGGAAAGCCTCGCCGACGCCCCGCCCGCGGCCGAAAAGCCGAGAGGCCTCTTCGCCGCCATGCGCGGCTTGTTCGGACGGTGATTCGCCGAGCGGGCCGAAATTGGCGCTGTCTTATAAATCGATATTCGAGGGGCTGAGTTTATGCAGAGCGATCCTTTTGGCGAGATCAACGCGACGTTCCGAACGCTCTACGGCGAAAACCGCAAAGAAGTATTCGCCTCGACGCCTCTCGCCGCGACCACCTTGATCGGCACCGGCGAAATCTGGCGCATAGAGCATGGCGAAGTCGTAAAATCCTATCCGCCGACGCCTTGGCTCTCCCGGATCAAATCGCTGATGCATGCGGTCATCGGGACGCAGGCGAGCTGCGCGCGTCTCGCGCGGCGGAAGGATATCGAGTCCGCGCGGCTCGCGGCGCATCGTTTGAAAGCGGCCCTGGAGGAAGCCGTCTCGCTCCTGTCGTCGGAATTGCCAGAGGAACTTAAATCCCCGGCTAAAATCGTTCTCAGCCGATTGCTTCAGCTCTCGGCCCATTGGTCTGCGGGTCAGACGGCGACGCTGGCGGAGTTCTCGGAGGCGCTAGAACAGGTTCGGGGCGAACTGGAAAAGATCATCGCCGCCGTCGGCGAGGAAGTCTATGCGTCGATCGTCAAAGGTTTGCGCGCTCTCATCGAAGAAACCGATCCGGGTGTTTGGGAAACGAGTCTCTTCTGCGTCTGCGGGGTGGCCTTTGGCCGCCGCGATAATGTCGAGATCGCCGCCGCCATGTCGGTGATGGGCGAGGATTCGGTCGGAACGCGTCTTCTCTATCTCGAAAATGCGCACGACCTGCCGCAGGCGATGACCTGCCTTGCTGCGGCGCTCGCCGATAGAGACCTCGGAGCGGGCGTCTTTGGCGATCCTTATCGCATGTGGCGCGACATTCTCGGCGACGTCGCGGCGCGGCATGTCGGCAAAGGTTTCTTCCCCGCGCTCGGCCGCGACCGATAGAAATTTGGCTTTTGCGCGCGACCTGCCGCCTCTGGCGCGGACGGCGTCGCGCCGAGCGCGTTAAAAGAGCCCCGCATTATAGGCGGCGACATGGCTCAATTCGCTGAACGCCATGGCGATGTTGAGCGCCTCGGCCGCCAATGCGATGGCGACGACTCCGAAAATTCCTGTCGTGATCACCGGTCCCATGACGTTTTCCTTTCTTCGATGCTCGGAAGTTAAGGAAAGACGCGCCATAGCGCTGTGCGCCGACGCACACGCCCCCGCCGTGGGAGATAGCCTTCACGCCAGGACGCGCGGGTTCTCGCCGGTATCGTCGCGATGCGGGGCTTTTTTTGCTAAACGAACGGCGCCGACGGCGCGCCCGCTTTCACAGCCAGTCAGGAAACCAAGACGCTATGGCGGTTCTTCGCTTCTTCCTCGCATTCCTTTGCTTTTTTCTGATCGCCTTCCTCTTGAGCGAAGACCGCCGCAGGATTCGCTGGCGCGTCGTGATCGGCGGGCTGGCGCTGGAAGCGGCGGCCGCGCTGATCCTCGTCGCTTTTCCGCCGGCGAAACAGCTCCTGCTCATCGCCAATGACGCCGCGCACGCCATGCAGACGGCGACCGACGCCGGCTCTAGCTTTGTGTTCGGCTATCTTGGCGGCGGCGCGACGCCCTTCGAAGAGAAGACGCCGAGCGCGAATTTCATCCTCGCCTTCAAGGCGCTTCCCATGGTGCTGACGATTTCCGCGCTCGCCTCGCTCTTTTTCCATTGGGGCCTGCTTCAGCGCATCGCGGGCGCCTTCGCCTGGGCGTTGCGCCGCTCAATGGGACTCGACGGTCCGCTGGCGCTCGGCGCCGCCGTTCATATTTTCGTCGGCATGATCGAAGCGCCGCTGCTGATCCGCCCTTATCTCGCGAAGATGCAGCAAGGCGAACTCTTCGCTTTGATGAGCTGCGGCATGGCTGGGGTCGCCGGCACGGTCATGGTGATTTACGCGGGATTTCTCTCTCCGTTCCTCCCCGACGCCCTGGGGCATATTCTCATCGCCTCGGCGATCGCGACGCCCGCGGCCATCGCGATCGCCGCCGTCATGTCGCCTTGGCGCCTCGACCAAGAAGACAGGGACGACGTTCAATTCATCGTCGAGCACCCGCCCGTGGGCGCTTTCGACGCCATCATCAAGGGCGTCGCCGAAGGCGTCGGGCCGCTCGTCGGCATCGTCGCCGTCCTTTTGACGACGGTGGCTCTAGTGACGCTCGTCAATATGGCGCTCGCGCATTTGCCCATGATCGACGGTCAGACCGTGAGCCTGCAAATGATATTCGCTTACGCCTTCCGACCCATCGTCTGGCTGATCGGCGTGCCCTGGGAGGAAGGCGGCGCCGCTTCCTCGCTCATGGCGACGAAGACGGTCGTGAATGAATTCGTCGCCTATCGCGACATGAGCCAATTGGGCGCCGAGGCGCTCTCGCCGAAAAGCCGGCTGATCCTCACCTATGCGCTTTGCGGCTTCGCCAATTTCGGCAGCATGGGCATTCTCGTCGGCGGGCTCAATGTCATACTGCCGAACCGGCGCGCGGAAATCGCCCGTCTCGGCCTGCGATCCATCCTGTCGGGAACCATGGCGACCTGTATGAGCGGAGCCGTCGCCGGCCTGCTCTTCGAGATGGGGGCCTTCTGAACAAATGCGCTTCCCATTCAAAGGCGCCTCCCATCTTTGACGCCCGCGCCCCATATGGCGAAGAAATCCCAGCGGCCGCATCGGCGTTCAATCGAGATCACGAGTTGGGACGTTCACGGAGCAGGAAATGACGCAACAGGCGGCGATCGTCACCGGCGCGTCGCGCGGCATCGGCCGCGCGATCGCGGCGCGGCTCGCGAAGGACGGCTTCGCCGTTGTCGTGAATTACGCGGGCTCGACCGCCGACGCCGAGGAGGCCGTGCGACAGATATCGGCAGGCGGCGGCGAGGCGCGCGCGATCCGGGCGGACGTATCCTCGCCAGACGATATGCGCCACCTGTTCGACGAGGCGGAAAAGGCCTTCGGCGGCGTCGATGTCCTCGTCAATAACGCCGGCGTCATGAAGCTCGCGCCGATCGCCCAAACCGACGACGCGACATTCGACGAGACGGTCGCGATCAATCTCAAGGGCGTCTTCAACGGCCTGCGCGAAGCCGCCCGCCGGCTGCGGGACGGCGGCCGGATCGTCAGCTTCTCGTCGAGCGTCGTCGGCCTCTATCAGCCGAGCTATGGCGCCTATGCGGCGACGAAGGCCGCGGTCGAGGCGATGACGCATATTCTCGCGAAAGAGCTTGGACCGCGCAAAATCACGGTCAACGCCATCGCGCCCGGCCCCGTCGCCACGGAGCTTTTCTTCAACGGCAAGGACGAGACGACGATCGAGCGCATCAGGCAAATGCACCCGCTCGGACGCCTCGGCGAGGTCGAGGACATCGCCCCCGTCGTATCTTTCCTCGTCGGACCTCAGGCCGGCTGGATCAATGGCCAAATCATCCGCGTGAATGGCGGCCTCGTCTGAGAGCGGGCGCTCTTGAGCCCGCCGCGCGGCGGCGCGGGCCTGTTTTTTGCGTGACCGAAGCGGACAATATGGAAAAGGGGTTTAGGCAGTTCCGCCTAAACGCAGCGTGATCTAGCGGCGCGTCCGACGCGTCAATCACCGGATATTGGGCGCGCGGCCATGCACAACAAACGCCTGGAAGCTTTTCGCGGCAATCCAGGAGGGGACTGGACCCCTGCCGATTTCGAAATCACGGCGTCGCAATATGCCATAAAATTCCGCAAGGTGACCGGGACACATGTGGTGTTCACGCATCCCTCCGTTCCCCATTGCGTCGCCATTCCGATGAAAAAGAAGATCAGGTCCGTTCATGTGAAGGCTTTCGTCGCCATGATCGACCGCATGGACGAGCTGGACCAGTGAGCGATCCATCCCCCTATCACTATGACGTCGCGCCGCTTCCCCCCGAGGATGGCGGCGGCTATGTCGTCTCCTTTCCCGACATTCCGGGTTGCCTTGGCGTCGGCGAGACGCCGGAAGAAGCCATTGAGGACGCGAAGGCCGCCTGTTTCGCCTGTCTCGACGCCTTGAAGGCGGTGGACAGGCCGGCGCCTGTCCCCTCCGCGCCTGCCGCGTGAGCGGCGCTCCCGCGCCTTGGCGCCTTTCCGACATGACAAGGCGCTGAAATGTTCGGCGAAAAGACGCGCCGCCGGCTCGCTCGCGGAGATCAAGGCCCTGCGCTGGAGACGCGCAGCCGCCTCAACTTGGCACGCCTATTGCCCCAACCGAGCCGTCCGCATCTGGACCGCTTGGCTTAGGGATAGGGGGCTCATCACGTGACCGAAGTTTCTGAAACGCGCTCCATTCTGACGGAAGCGGATCTCGCCCATCCTATCGACGCCGTCTGGCGGGCGATGACGGACTCGGAATGGCTCGCCGTCTGGTTTTTTCCGAACGACATCCAGCCCGTCGAAGGGCACAAATTTACCATTTGGGGGCGCCCGATCGAGCGCTGGGACGGCGAATTCAAATGTCAGGTCGTCGCCGTCGAGGAGCCCAAGACGTTGAGCTTTCGCTGGTGGGGCGGGCACGAGGAGCTCAAGGGCTTCGGCCGCTATATGGATACGACGGTCATCTGGACCATATCGCCGACGGCGGATGGCGGCACGCATTTCCGTTTCGCGCAGGAAGGACTGCCCGCCGATCCTGCGTCGGCCAATCTCTATGAGGTGATGGTCAAGGGATCGGAGAGCGTCCTCAGGAGCCTCGCCAAGCGCCTCCCCGACCTCCTGGAGCACGGGGCTTGATCGCAGGCCGCGACGCTGGAGCGGTCGGTCTAGGCGCCGCCGCTATTTCGTCCGAGCGCCGAAACCAACCGGCAACATGGCGGCAACGCGCCGAAACGCGCGCCTGTTAGAAATGTCCCGTTCGCTCATGCACGCGACGGAAAGCGGCCTCCCCAAGCAAACGCAATCCGCATGCGACATGGGCGGCGCCATTAACGCGCCGACGCCGCCGCTCGCCCGTCGCCCTCGCAAGATTGTGACGCCGGGCTGGCCTACGCGATCTTAAGGAAAGAGCGGCACGGTGAGACGAGGGACTGGATTGACGCTCGGGGCTAATCCTAACGCCAGCAAATGGAGACACGCATGCAGACCATTGTTTCCACAGCGCGAGCCGTCGCCGCCTCGTCGACTGTCCGCACCCTCGCCAGATTGCCGGCGCGGGTCGTCCGCCGCGTCATCGTCGCGCCGTCGGCGTTTATCGACGCCATAGAGCGTTTCGCGACGAAATATTGAGCGCCGACGCTCCGTTATAAACGCCCCGCCAGCATGCGCTGTCGGGGCTTTTTTTTGCGGCGCTCAGTCTCGGGGCGAGACGCGCAAACGCCTATCTCCCGCGGAAATTCTCCATCACCGAGATGACCGGATGCGGCTCGACGGAGACCTCGCCCGTAAAGGGATAGTTGTAGGACACGATGATAAACAGGCCGAGAAACACGATGGACGACAATCCGCCCGTCATCATCGTCTGGGCCCGCAAATCCTCCAGTCCGAAAAAATAAGAAAAGCCGATCGTCAGCGCGGCGCCGAAAATAAGCATCGTCCACAACGCCGGGGGGACGACGCCCATGGCGAGATGCAACCGGCCCCGCCGCGCCTGCGTGATGTTGCCGAGCTCCCGCATGATCTCGACGCCGACGGCGGCGGCCTTCCCCTCGCCAAGCCGCATCGCGGCCGCGTAAAGCGCGTCGAGCGCCCGGGCGGTTTCGCGACTTTCTCGCGCCGCCGCCATCCGGGGCCATTCTTCCTCGACCGCCGATTGCATGTAAACGTTGATCGCCGCGCGCATCGCGACCGCGTCGGGCTCGGGGCCGGCGGCGAAACGGTGGAGCGCCGCCGACGCGCCGGCTTCATGCAAGACGAAAAGCTCGGCCTCGCTGAACTTCTCCCAGACGGTGACGATCGCAAAGGCGAGCATTACGGCGTAGATCACGCCGACCGTGCCGAAGTGGAACCCGGCGACTTCGTTGTTCTTGACGAGACGCGAGAGCGGGAGCCGCTTGCGGATGATGAACGGCCCCGTCATCGCGAGCGCGGTCGGCAGGAGGACAGTGAAAAACGCGCCGAGCCAAAAGGGAAGCGAAGCTAAAAAGAGGAACACGCGCCGTCTCCCGAGCAAGCGGAGCCGGCGCAATTAGACATGATGCGGGAGCGACGGCAAGCGATGTCGAAGCGGTTGGTTACCTCGCGCGGCGGCCCCTTTCGTCCTGGGACTGCGGCGCATTACCCGCCGCTTCCGAGACAAGCGCGCTATCTTGGTGCCCAGGAGAGGACTCGAACCTCCACGGCTTTCACCACTGGTACCTGAAACCAGCGCGTCTACCAATTCCGCCACCTGGGCATTGAGCGCGTCTCATACGGGGCGCGCGCGCCCCCTGTCAATGCGCGCGGCTCCAAAAGCCCCGCGGCGCATTTCCTTTGTCGTCAAATTTCGCTAGATCACGGGCCACGAATTTACGCCGGCGGCGCCGGCGCGGCGAGAAGCGGAGCGAATGGAATGAGGGGCGATAACAGCCAGAGCATTGGCGCGGGACGGGTGGTGACAGTTTTCGGCGGCTCGGGCTTCGTCGGACGCTATGTCGTGCGGGCGCTGGCGCGCGACGGCTGGCGCGTGCGCGTCGCCTGCCGCCGGCCGGACCTCGCCTTCCATCTGCAGCCGCTCGGCGGCGTCGGCCAAGTGATGGCGGTGCAGGCCAATCTACGCCACCCCGACTCCGTCGCGGCGGCGCTGCGCGGGGCCGAAGCCGTGGTCAATCTCGTCGGCATTCTCGCCGAGACCGGCGCGCAGAAATTCGCGAGCGTGCAAGCGGGCGGCGCCCGCGCCGTCGCCGAAGCCGCCAAGACGGCGGGCATTTCCAATTTCGTCCATATTTCGGCGATCGGCGCCGATCCGCAGTCGCGCTCGGCCTATGGCCGCAGCAAGGCCGAAGGCGAAGCCGCCGCGCGCGGAGCCATTCCTTCCGCGATCATTCTGCGCCCGTCCATCATTTTCGGGCCCGAAGACGATTTCTTCAACCGCTTCGCGACGATGGCGCGATATTTCCCGGTCGTGCCGATCGTCGGCGGGCAAACGAAATTCCAGCCCGTCTATGTCGGCGATGTCGCGGAGGCCGTCGCCGCCGCGCTCAAAGGCCGCGCCAATGCGGGCGAAACCTATGAACTCGGCGGCCCGGAAGTCAAAAGCTTCGCGGAGCTCATCGACTATGTGCTGAAAGTGACCGAGCGCCGCCGCCGCGTCCTGAAGCTTTCTTTCGGAATAGGCAAGCTCGTCGCCGCGTTCACGCAGCTCTTCACGACGCTGTCTCTCGGGCTTTTCCCGCGGCTTTTGCGCATGACGCGCGACCAGGTGGAGCTGCTCAAGAAAGATAATGTCGTGAGCGAAGCGGCGAAAGCCGAATGCCGCACGCTGGAGGGCCTCGGCATAAGGCCGCAGTCGATCGAGGCGATCGTGCCGACCTATCTCTACCGCTATCGCGAGACCGGCCAGTATCAGGCGCAGCGCCTCAGCGCGTAGGGCCTCCTCGTCGTTAGCGCTGCGCGATTCCTCCGCGCAGTTCCGGCGACAGCATCTGATGCACGCGCGTCATGAAGGCGACGGCGAAAAGCGGCGTCAATACATTGAGGCCGGGCGTCGCCACGAAGACGGCGATGAACAGGCCCGCGAGGAACAGCATCGGCGCATGGCGCCGGCGCATCTCTTCCGATTCGCTCAGCGAACGAAAGCGCGTCGCGGCGAAGAGAAAATATTCTCGACCGAAAAGATAGGCGTTGGCGAGAAGAAAGGCCGCGGCGTTTATCCCCGGCACGAAGAGCAGCAACAGCGCGAAGAAATTGACGATCGCGGAGATAAGGGCGAAACGCAGCGCCATGAGAATCGCCTGCGTCGCGGGAATGGCGCGTCCCCGCCGCTCAGGCGGATAGAGATCGGCTTCGACATGATCAGCGAGATCGTCGAGGAACAGTCCCGACACGAGCACCGACATCGGCGCGATGAGAAAGGCGAGCAGGAAGAAGAGACCGACGCCGGTCGCATAGGTCAGCGCCGCCTGCAGCCAGGGATGATCGACGAGCAGGAAGGACAGGGCGAGCTTGTCGAGCCCGACCCAGGCGAGCGCAAGCAAGAGAAACGTCATGCCCAGGCTCTTGAGCAACGCCATGCGGAAAGGCGGCGTCATAATCTGGCGCAGCGCCGCAAGGGCGGCGTCGAACATCGCGGTCATGAACGGTCTCGTCTTCCCCTATCGCGGGCGGGCGCCATGCAAATGGCCCCTCGCGGCGACCGCCGCAAGGGGCCATTTCTATCTTGGGGAATGGCGCGCCTATTTGCTCAGATGCGCATTGAGATTGGCGAGGCCTTTTTCAAACTGGCCGCCGACCATCTTGTCGCAATTCATCGCGAGATTGACCGCCTTAGAGACGAAGTCGGCCTGGCCCGACATGGTCCAGGTGACATGCGTCCGCGCGGGGCTTTTGCGTCCGACCCGGAAGGCGCGGGCTAACCAAGAGCCCGCCACATCCTCGCCATCGGGCGCGAGCGCGAAGGAAATGTCGTTCGATCCCTTGAAGGGTTTGCGCATATCGAGCTTGATGTCGACGCGCTCGGTCGGCCGGCTGTCGACAATGGTCATGCGCCCGGCGCCGACGGATTTGTCGCCCGACCATTCGAAGGCCGCGCCCGGCCCCGCGGCCGGCCCCTCGAAGCTCGCGGTCGCATGAGGATCGAGGTTGGCCCAGGGCGACCATGAATCCCAATTGCGCAGATTGTTGATCGCGGCGAAGACCTTCTCGGGCGCGGCGTCGATGAGGGCCGAGCGCGTCACGACGAAGCGATCCGGCTGCAGATGGATCGCCAGGGCGGCCACCGCGACGATCAAGCAAATGACGAAGAGCAACAAAGTCATGCGAGATTTCCTCTTGATGCAGGGAGAAGACACGCCCGCGTCGGCGCGAATTTGGAGCGGGATCGCTTGAGATGAAGCCGCAACGCGATTCCTTTTCAAGCGGTCCTGCTCGACTCCTTTGAATCAGCCGCTTTGGCTCTCGGCGAGCAGCGCGGCTGCGGTTTCCTCTTCGAGACTGAAGGCGACGTCCTCGCCCCGCGCGGCCGCGGCGACGCAAAAGCCGCGACGGCGCCATTGCCCCAGGCTGAAACGCTCGTCGGCTGCGCCCGTAATACGCAATGGCGACAGACTGACGACAAAACTGTCGAGGCCGCGCGAGAGCCCGCACCCTTCCGCCTTCACCACCGCCTCCTTGAGCGTCCAGATCGAAAAAAAGAGGTCGTTTCTCGCCTCAAGGGCGGTCGCGGCGCGGATCGCCGCCGCTTCGTCGGGCGCGAAAAATCTTTCGGCGACGCGCAAGACGTCGCGCGTCTGCGCAAGGGCTTCGACGTCGACGCCGATGTCGCGCGCCGCCTCAGCGACCGCGACGGCCGCCATGCCGCGCGTATGCGACAGGTTGAAGGCGAGATCGCGCGGCGGCGAGACGAGATAGGGTTTGCCGAACGGCGCCGAGGCGAAGCGCCAATCGCCGGGCGCGACATGCGCCCGTCTCGAGAGAAGGACGCGCAGCAGCGCATGGGCGCCGATATAGGCGCGCCGATCCGTCTCGAAGGCGAAACGCGCCGCGCGCGCTCTTTCGCTCTCGTCGAGAAGCGCCGCGAGGCCCGACCATTCGTCCGCTCCGACCGCCGCGACGTCGAGACAGGCGACGTCGACATTCGCCGTCGGCGGCGCATGGCGCATCGAATCAGGAGACGCCGAGCTTCTTTTGCAGATTGGTCGACGAGGTCGTGTATTGGAACAAAAGCTTCTTGTCGGGATAGACGTAGCGATGCGCCTTTTGCGCCGCGAGCGCCGCCTCATGGAAGCCCGAGAGAATGAGTTTCAGCTTGCCCGGATAATAATTGATGTCGCCGATGGCGAAGATGCCGGGATGGCTTGTCTCGAATTTTTCCGTATCGACCGGGATGAGATTTTCGTGAAGCTGCAAGCCCCATTCGGCGACAGGTCCGAGCTTCATGGTGAGGCCGAAGAAAGGCATGAGCCGTTCGCAGGCGAGCTTCTCCTCCGACCCCTCATTGCCTTTCAGCGTCGCGCCCGAAAGATGCCCCTCCGCGCCCTCGATCGCGGTGATCTGGCCGAGCCGGAAGTTGATCTTGCCGGCGCCGACGAGCTCCTGCATCGCCGTCACGGAATGGGGCGCGGCGCGGAACTCGGCGCGCCGATGCACGAGCGTGAGGCTCTTCGCCACGGGCTGGAGATTGAGCGTCCAGTCGAGCGCCGAGTCGCCGCCGCCGACGATCACGACATTCTTGTCGCGGAAATCCTCCATATGGCGCACCGCATAGAAGACCGATTTGCCTTCATAGTCCTCGATCTTCGGGATCGGCGGCTTCTTGGGCTGAAAGGACCCGCCGCCCGCGGCGATGAAGACGAGCTTTGAGTGGAAAATCTTTCCCATGCTGGTGGTGAGGCGAAATTCCGGCTTCTCCGCCGTTCCAAGCGAGACGAGCGTCTCGACCATTTCGTTGAAATGGAAGGTCGGATGAAAGGGCTCGATCTGCTTGAGGAGATTGTCGACGAGCTCCTGGCCGGTGCAGGCGGGAATCCCCGGAATGTCGTAGATCGGCTTTTCCGGATAAAGCTCGGAACATTGGCCGCCCGCGCGCGGCAGAATGTCGACGACATGCGCCTTGATGTCGAGAAGGCCCAGTTCGAACACCGCGAAAAGACCGGCGGGGCCGGCGCCGACGATGAGGACATCGGTTTCGATCGCGGCTTCGTTGAGCTGATTCATTTTTAAGTTCCCGACGATTGCAAATCGCGCTTTGGCAAGGCGCGCTTAGAGAGTCGCGCTTGGCAAGATGCGGCGAGGCCGTCAAGCGCATGGGCGCGGCGGCAGGCGCGCGCGGCCCCCAGCGGACCCCGAGGCGGAAAATTCCTGCGCTGTTCGTCTATCGCATTCGTGGAGCGTTGCAAACCCGCGCCGCGATAGTCTGGAAAGGCTCGCGCCCCTCGAGCAGGTTCCGAAAAAGTTGACAGACTTTTTCGATGAGAACCTGCTCCAATACTTTGATTTTGAGCGATTCCTTATCGATCACATGATTCCATGTGATCGGGAAGCGCTCTAGCCCTGCTGGGCCGGGGTCGTCACCGTCAGTCCGTCGAGCTCCGGCCGCACGGTGATCTGGCAGCAGAGGCGGGAGCTCGGCCGCACATCGAAGGCGAAGTCCAGCATATCCTCTTCCATCTGGGACGGCTTCCCGGCCTTTTCCGTCCAGTTTTCATCGACATAGACATGGCAGGTGGCGCAGGCGCAGGCCCCGCCGCATTCGGCGGCGATCTCGGGAATGTCGTTGCGGCGCGCGGTCTCCATCACCGTGGAGCCGACTTCGGCTTCGACCGTGCGGGCCTGACCATGCGAATCGACGAAGGTGATCTTGACTTTGGTCGGCGCGCCGCCGCCCGGTTCCGCGCCATAGCGGGTCGCGCCGTCCTCGAAACTCATCTTCGCCATGACGCCTGTCTCTTCCTCACGATGCTATATCCGGCGGGGATTTTTTGCGCCGCGTCCGGAGCGGACGCCGTTTTTCGTCGCCGTTCAGTTAGCATTCGCCCGATTGCGGCGCTAGAGCGCGCGGCGAAAAAATGGAATCCGGCCTTTCGCGTAAAGCGCGCTTAACCACGCGGAATCGATTAGGTTATCCGCATTTGGCGCTTCCGCCCAAACGCTGCGCGATCTCGAGCGCCTTCCGGCGAAACGAAACCAGTTCGACGTAGAAAATCTGTCAATTCGGAAAAGGGGGATATCTTCATGGATCATCGATTCATGAAGATCTTCATCCTCTTGTCGGGGGCGCGGCGGCGCCGACAGCGCGAGGGCTCTTCAAAGCTGCGCGCGCGCCCATTGGGCGAGGCGCGCGGCGGCCTGCGCGGCGGCGTCGCTCAGGGCGCGCACGGCGGGCGCGCCCGTATGTTCCGGCGCCGGGGCTTCCGCCACAAAGAGTCGCGCCGCGCGCACGCGACCGCTGCCGTCGTCGACAAGCTGCGCCGCGATCTCGACGACGGCGAGATTGCGCGCGACGTCGATCTCGAAGCGGCGCAAGTCGGTCTGCAGTCGCGACGGCCCGCCAATATTTTCGGAGGCGGAAAGCCCCGACTTCTGCATCGCCTCGACCAGGCGCGCCTGCAGCAGCCCCGGCAAGGGCGCGGACCATTGCACGCCAGGCAGGACGGCGATGCTGTCATTCTCCGCCCGCACCACGACGCGATCGGAGGCGGTCGGGAACGACGCCCGGGGCTGGGCGACGAAAATGGCGGCTCCGCTCTTAAGGCCGACGCCGCGCAGCGCGACGGGCTCGCTCGAAAGATCGAAGGTTTCCCGCGGCGTCTGGGCGCAACCCGCGAGAAAAAAGGCGAGCCAGACAATCGGCAAGCCGATCGCCTGCGCGGCTCTGCGCCGCGTCGCCCTGGACGCCCCATCCCTCATGCCGATCGTCGCCCGTCCATTCATCCGCGCGCCCCATGGGCGCGACGCAGCCCTTCTAACCGATCCCTGCAGAGCCTCAAAGCGCGCCCAGACGACGCGCGATCAGGATTGTCATTCGAAAGCGCATTCCTGAATCATCGATTAAGAGACGTAATTCTCTAGGCGGAACCTGCATCGCCTGCGGCGGCGAATGCTCTAACGACCGCGATATTCCGGGACGGACTGCGCGGGGCCAAAAATGAATTGCGAGGGGTCTTTCTCGATCGACCGCAGCGTGCGGTCGAGCGTATCGACCGCCTTGCGCCCGTCGACCGCAAGCTGCTCATACTGCTTGAGGCCCGTCGCCGCGAAGCGATTCAAATTTTCGGTGGCGCCGGCGATGTTGGTCGTGATGCTCTTCAACTGCCGGGGATCGAGCGCCTTGAGCGCCTTTTCGCCGGCCTCCAGCACCTTGTCGAGGCGCGCCGCGACGGGCTTCATCGACGCGGCGACCTCCGAGGCGTCACGTATGAAGCTCGAGATCGAGGCGGAATTATCGGCGAGCGATTTGCTGACGGTCTCGGCGTTTTTGAGCGTCGTCGTGATCGCCGGCCCATTGTCGTCGATGAGCTTGTCGAGTTTGGTGAGCAGTTCGGCGGCTTTGAACGACAGATTCTGGACATTTCCCAGGAGGTTCTGGATTTCCGAGCGCTCCGCCTGAATCTGCGGATATTTTTGTCCCGGCGGCGCTTCTAGCGGCGGCGCGCTCGGCGTGCCGCCGACGAGCAGAACGTCGGCGACGCCAGTGAAGCCGCGCGTTTCGAGCCGCGCGCGCGTATCGGTCTTGACCGGGGTCCGATTATCGATCTTGACCAGCACGTCGACCTTGCTCGGGTCCTGTTCCGAAATCCCAAGATGGGTGACCTCGCCGACCTTGACGCCGTTGAACAGCACGGAGGAGCCCCGCGTGAGGCCGGACACCGAGCCGGTGACGACGATCTGATATGTCTCCTGGCGGCCGATCTGGCTTGGTCCAGAGAACCAATAGACGAAGAGGAAGGCCGCGAAGACGACCGCCAGCGTGAAGGCGCCGATCAGCGCGTAGTTGGCGCGGGTTTCCATTCTTCGTCCTCTTGCTCGGCGCGCGCGGCTCTCAGTCTGCCGCCGCGCACGCCGTGGAAATAGGCCCTCAGCCACGGATGGTCCGACGCGAGGAGGGTTTCCAGCGGGCCGGCGGCGATCACCCGCCCCTCGGCGAGGGCCGCCACCCTGTCGCAGATGGAATACAGGCTGTCGAGGTCATGGGTCACCATGAACACGGTCAGCCCGAGCGTCTTTTGCAGCGTGCCGATCAATTCGTCGAATTCGGCGGCGCCGATCGGATCGAGCCCCGATGTCGGCTCGTCAAGGAAGACGAGCTCCGGATCGAGCGCCAAAGCGCGCGCCAGGGCCGCGCGCTTCACCATGCCGCCCGACAATTCCGACGGAAATTTGTCCGCCGCGTCCGGGGCGAGCCCGACAAGCTCGATTTTGAGCATGGCGAGTTCGTCCATCAGCCCTTGAGACAGATCCCGCATCTCGCGCATCGGCATCTGTATGTTCTGTTTCACGGTCAGGCCGGAAAAAAGCGCCCCATTTTGAAACAGCACGCCCCAGCGCTGCTCCAGCGCGCGCCGTTCAGCCGGCGCGAGCTTGTCGCGATCCTGACCGAAAACGCGGATCACGCCGGCCCGCGTCGGCACAAGGCCGAGAATGGCGCGCGTCAGCACCGATTTGCCCTGTCCTGAGCCGCCGACGAAGCCGAGCACCTCGCCGCGATAGACCTCAAGATCGAGCCCCTTCATAACGATCTTGTCGCCGAAGCCGACGACGAGGTCGCGCACGCTGATGACGACGTCGGGGCTTTCCCCGCCCGCCCGCGCGCCGTTCTCAAATGTCGCAAGACTCGTCATCGGCGCGCTCAATAATCGATCGACGCGAAAAATATGGCGAATAATCCGTCCATCACAATGACCATGAAGATCGACTTAACGACGGAAGAGGTGACCTGCAGCCCGAGCGACTCGGCCGAGCCCTTGGTCGCGAGACCGTCCATCGCTGCGATGAGGCCGATGACCAGCGCCATGAAAGGCGCCTTGATCATGCCGACGAGAAAAGTGTTCATCGCGATCGCTTCCTTGAGCAGCGACATGAAGGCCACGGGGCTGATGCCTCCATACCACCAGGACACGAGCAGGCCGCCAAAGAGCGCCGCCATATCGGCAATAAAGGTGAGAATCGGGAGCGAAACCACGAGCGCCAGAACGCGCGGCGCAATCAGCACTTCGATGGGAGACAGGCCCATCACCCGCAGCGCGTCGATCTCCTCGCGCATTTTCATCGAGCCGATCTCGGCCGTGATCGCCGAGCCCGACCGGCCGGCGATCATGATCGAGGTCAGCAGCACGCCCAGTTCGCGCAGCACCAGAATGCCGATGAGGCTGACGGTGTAGCTTGAAGCGCCGAATTTTAAGAGTTGGAAAATCCCCTGCTGCGCGACGATGGCGCCGACGAGGAGATTGATGAGAACGATGATCGGCACGCTGCGAAAGCCGATCAGCTCCATCTGGGCGATCAGCGAGGTCAGCCTGAATCGAATAGGATGGGCCGCGACAAAGCCGAGCGTCGCGACGAATTCGCCGAGAAAGGCGACCCCGCGCACGAATTCGCGCACGCCGCCCGCCATCGATTCGCCGAGGTCGGCCAGAAGGTCGACGATCGGATTCGTGCGCGGCCGCCGCGGCGCCTCAAAAACCCGATAATGCGCTTCCTCCAGCAGGATCGAGTGTTCGGGACGCACATGTTCAAGCGCGACGGCGACATCGGCGCGCGCCAATTCGCGGCGCGCTCGATTGATGAGCCAGGCGCCCGCCGTATCGAGTCGCGAAACGCCGGCGAGATCGATGGCGACGAAACGGCCGCGCCGCGCCTCTTCGATGATGCGCCGCTCCTGCTCCTCGAGGAGAGGCGACGCCTCGAGCGTCCAGTCGCCGGAAAGCGCCAGGCGCGGACCATCGGCCGCGGGCGCGCGCGCGACGGCGGGCGGGCCGTGCATCGCTTCGGCCGTCATCTCGCGTCATTCCGCGCTGGCGTGGAAAACCGGCTCATGTCTGTAAGAGTGGTCCTATCAGCCGATTATGGCGCTTCGCCGGCGCCCTTCTCTCGCCGCGGCCCGGCGTGCATAAGCTCTTAACTTCGCGACATGGCGTCAGCAAGCGCGCCAGCGCACATCCACAAGCCAAGGGCGCGGCCCAGCGGGAAAAGACATGAAGAAGAACTTGTCCGTCGCCGCCGAAGCCTTTCCGATCGC
Source organism: Methylocystis borbori (assembly GCF_036576025.1). Taxonomy (NCBI): domain Bacteria; kingdom Pseudomonadati; phylum Pseudomonadota; class Alphaproteobacteria; order Hyphomicrobiales; family Methylocystaceae; genus Methylocystis; species Methylocystis borbori. Next base: position 16,261 of record NZ_JAZHYN010000052.1, read on the forward strand.
GGGCCGCTTCGTCATTTCGCGGGGCGCCAAAACGCAGGCCGTGGTCGTAACCGCGACGCTCGCGGCTGAAGGCTGCGTTGGTCGCGGCGAATGCGTGCCCTATGCCCGCTATGGCGAAAGCGTCGATAGCGTCATCGGCGCCATTGAGGGCGCGCGCGCCGCCATCGAGGCGGGCGCCGACCGCGACGCCTTGCAGCGCCTGCTGCCGGCCGGCGCAGCGCGCAACGCCCTCGACTGCGCGCTTTGGGACTTCGAGGCCAAGCTTTCCGGCGTTCCCGCCTATCGGGCGGCGGGCTTCGACAGGCTCGCGCCCTTGACCACCGCCTATACGCTGTCCGTCGGCGCGCCCGAGGAGATGCGCCAGGCGGCGGAAAAAGCCGCCGACCGCCCGCTGCTGAAAGTGAAGCTCGCCGGCGAAGGCGACGACGCGCGCCTCGCCGCCGTCCGCGAAGGCGCCCCGCGCGCGACGCTCATTGTCGACGCCAATGAAGCCTGGCGGGAGGAGACGCTTATGGCGCAGCTCGCCGCATGCGCCCGTTTCGGCGTCGCGCTCGTCGAACAGCCGTTGCCGGCCGGGCGCGACGACATGTTGGCGAGAATCGCGCATCCGATGCCGATCTGCGCCGACGAAAGCGTCCATGACCGCGCCTCGCTCGCCCCGCTCAAGGGCCGCTACGACGCGATCAACGTCAAGCTCGACAAGACCGGCGGGCTGACCGAGGCGCTGGCGCTCACGCGCGCGGCGCGCGACATGGGCTTTTCCGTCATGGCGGGATGCATGGTCGGAACCTCGCTCGCCTTGGCCCCGGCGGCGCTGATCGGCCAGATGGCGTCCTTCGTCGATCTCGACGGCCCGCTGCTTCTCGCCGAGGACCGGGAGCCCGGAATTGCCTATAGCGGCTCGATAATGGCCCCGCCCGCGCCGGCCTTGTGGGGATAGGCCGTTTTCCTGCGTCCTCCGGCCCGTCCCGCGCCGTCGCGGGCGGATTTGTTGACGAACCCGCCGCCCGTCGCTTAAGCTTTGCCCGATGGGGATGGAGTTCCCCGATAACCGCCGAAGAGGCTGATGACTCCTGCTGCGCAATATTTGCGAGCGGAGGAGTCATGAGTCGATTGCAACTGGCGGCCCTTCCCCACTCCCTCCCGCGCCCGCATTCTTCCCGTTCGCCTCGCAAAGGCGACGCCGGAAGCGCTCCGCCTCGGCGCGCATCTTTCAGACATCGAGATCGAGCATGACGGCAATTTGGGCCCAGGCGGCCCTTGTCTTTGGACTCGCCCTGATCGCGAGCCTCATCGCCCATCGCTATCGCCTCTCCACGGCGCTGGTCGAAATCATTGTCGGCATTCTCGCGCGCGCGGCCCTCGCGGCGACGGTCGGCGCCGAAGTTTTCGGCGTGCAGGAGCCATGGGTGAAAACCCTCGCCGGCATTGGCGCGATCATGCTGACCTTCCTCGCCGGAGCCGAGCTCGATCCGGATGTTTTCAGGCTGAAATGGAAAGAGTCCGCCGCCATCGGCGTCGCGAGCTTCCTGATCCCGTCGGTCGGCTGCTGGGCCGGCGCGCATTATCTGCTCGGATGGGAGAGTTCGCCGGCGCTGCTCGCCGGCATCGCGCTCGCCGCGACCTCGGTCGCCGTCGTCTATACGGTGATGATGGAATATGGCTTCAACCGCGTTGAATATGGCAAGACGATTCTCGCCGCCTGTTTCATCACCGATCTCGGCACGGTAGTGACGCTCGGGCTCGTCTTTTCCCCCTTCACCTGGAAGACGCTGCTGTTCGTCGCCCTGCTTGTCGCGGCTTTCGTCGGCTTGCCGAGACTGGCGCCCCGACTCTTCGCGCTCTTTGGCGGGCGCCCGTCGGAATTCGAAGCGAAGTTCCTGCTCTTCGCCCTGATGGCGCTTGGCGCGCTCGCGGTCTGGGCGGGAAGCGAGGCGGTGCTGCCCGCCTATGTGATCGGCATGGCGCTCGCGGGCAGCGTCGGACGCGATGCGGCGCTGATCCGGCGCCTGCGCACCATCACGATTGGCCTGCTCACCCCCTTCTATTTTCTCCGCGCCGGCTATTTCGTGTCGATCCCGACGGTGATCGCCGCGCCGCTCGGCGTGATCGTCCTGATCGCCGTGGAGATTTTCACGAAAATCGTCAGCGTCTATCCGGTCGCGAGAGCCTTCAAGGCCCCGCATAAGGACGCGATGTATACGACGCTGCTGATGGCCTCGGGCCTCACCTTTGGAACCATCTCGGCGCTCTTTGGCCTTTCCAATGGAATCATCAGCGAGAGCCAATATTCGACATTGGTCGCGGCGATCATCGGCACGGCGGTGATCCCGACGCTCGTCGCCAATAAATTCTACCTGCCGCGCTATCTTCTGCCACAGGAGGAAACGACGCTGGCCGAGCCAATTCGCAACGCCGAAATCGAAGAGTCGCTCGACGATTCGGAAGTCCGATCGTAACGAAGTGAAATCTGTGCGCTCGATGCGCAAACGATTGCGTCGGAAGATCAATAATGAGCAAGTGACGTCGGCCATGGGGAAAGGAACGAATCGCGACGGGCGTTGCCGATCTTGCCGCCATTGCGCGCGCAAAAACGCTCGCGTCTTGGCGCCACGGACAATCGCCTGCAAGGCGACCGCTCGACTCATGCGCAGCGCAATTGGATGCGCGCTCGCGGCATGCATTCCGCTCGGAGGCTGCGCGCCGACGACGGAGGGGGAACGCGCGCAATTTCTCGGCGCGCCGGCGATGGAGCGCACGCTCGCGAACGCCGGCATGAAGTCCGCCGTCGGCGAAAAAGCCTGGCCGCGCGAGGAATGGTGGCGGGCGTTTCGCAGCCATGAACTCGACCGCATCGTCGACAAGGCGCTACGCGACAATCAAAATCTGCGGAAGGCGGAAGATACGCTGCGCGAGGCCGACGCCGTCGTTCAGGTCGCGGGCGCGCGGCTGCTCCCGGAGCTTCAAGCGACGGCCGGCATGCGCCAATCGCGCAACCCGCTCCACGGCGTCGTCGCCTCCTATAATCCGGCGCAGGGCGGACTCGAAAAGACGATGGCCTTCATCAATCCGCTCAATCTGACGTGGGAGCTGGATTTCTGGGGCAAGAACCGCGCTTTGCTCGACGCCGCGATCGGAGAATCGGCGGCGCAGGAAGCCGAACTGGAGCAGGCGCGGCTGCTCATTACGAGCGGCGTCGCGCGCGCTTATCTGCGCGGCTATGCGGCGGCGCGCCAGCTCGAAGCCGCGAGCGCGGCGAGATCGGAAGAGCGGCGGGGAGGGAAAGAGGG